>JBKJND010000054.1:0-4901 GCA_046596095.1 Ahniellaceae bacterium
GTCGAGCTGCGCGCGCAGCTCCGACAGATCAGCCAGAAAACGATCGACAGGCGCGGTGCTGGTGCGGCTCATCCCACCGAGGATAAACCACCCGAGCGCGGGTGCGCGAGACTACGGGCGATACATCGTCGGGAACTGGCGCTCAAGCGCTTTCACCTTGGGCGCGTCGTGAATCACGATGTAAGGCTCGTTGGGATTGAGACGCGCGTAATCCTGGTGATACGCCTCGGCTTCGAAGTAACGCACAAGCGGCGTCACCTGCGTCACGATGGGTTGGTCGAACGCCTTGGCCGCACCCAGTTGCGCGATGTAGTCCCGGGCGATCCGAGCTTGCTCGGGATCGCCCGCGAAAATCGCCGAGCGGTACTGCGGGCCACGGTCCGGCCCTTGCCGATTGAGCTGGGTTGGATTGTGCGCAACCGAGAAGAACACCTTGAGCAGCTGGCCGTAGCTCACGACCGCGGGATCGAAAACGATTCGCACCGCTTCTGCGTGGCCCGTGGCACCTGAGCTGACCAGTGCGTAGCTCGCCGTGGCGGCGCTGCCACCCGCGTAACCGGACGACACCTGCTTCACGCCCTTCAAGTGCTCGAACACGGCTTCGACGCCCCAGAAGCAACCACCCGCAAATACCGCGACCTGTTCGCCAGCTGTTGCAGACGTCGCGTTTGCTTTCGGATCGGGCAACTGTCCAGTCGCCGCATCGGCGACGCCCGGGCTGCAACCGATGAGGCCCGCACCCAGCGCGAGCGTGAGCAGCGAGTGCGCGAAGAACTTGGAGGACACAGACATGGCGGAACTCCACAAAAAAAGGTTCAGGTTATGCGGTCGCGACCAATTCTCTTTCATGTCGCGACGCGGTGCAGTGATGGGAAAGGAAGGCATCTTCGTTTGGCCAAGCCACCACGCGCACGCGTGCGGGAAATGAGATTGTCGAAGTGACATCACGGCGCCTCGCGCATCTGAGTGCATGCGAACGGCTTGAAAGTTCGCGTCGAAGTGCGCGACGCGGCAGAACCGCGATGCGACGCGCTTTCCGCCACGAATTTTGTCGATACGACGTGAAATCGTGCTGAGATTTTCACGCCATTTTTGCATCACGGTTCAGCTCGTGGCCATCGCTCTAAACGAGTCGTGTACCGATCTATGCCGCGGGCTTAATCGATAAACACGAAAGCCGATTCGTACAGTTTTTGTTAGGGGCGGGGCCTGCAATCTGCCTTCACCGCAGCGCGGCTGCCGCTCAAGCATCACGCCGACTGCAGAGCCACCAAAGCCCAACAAAAATCAGGACAGCAAGTACCATGAGCACCGCACGCCTCTCGCCCAACGCACCGATCCGCCGGTTCGCCAATGCAGCGATTGCAAGCGCCATGCTTTTATCTACCGCGCACGCTGCTCCCTCCCTCTTCACCGACGTCGAAGCACACGCCGGCACCGCCAAGGCGGGGACGCTCGCGAATTTCAACGTTGAGATCGCCACCGGCTCGCTCACTTCGAATACGGCAAAGATCAGCGTCACGCTCCCGGGCGCTGCGCCGGTCGAGGCGACGCGCTCCAATTTCGTCAGTGCGGGATCGAACGCAACGTGGCGTGGCCGCACTGTCGAAGGCCACGACGTCCTCCTGACCATCGCGGGCGACGCGGTTCGCGGACGCATCTACACGAACGACGGAAGCTATGGAATCGCGCCGGACAACGCTGGCGGCCACACGCTGTCGCGCCTTGACCCGGCGGCGCTGCCGAGCGATCGCGTTACCGTTCCGCAAATCCCCCACGCACTGGTTCCCGAACCCAAGTCGGCCGGGACCAGCAGCGGCGGCACCCAGGCCACCGTCGACGTGATGGTGGTTTTTGGTGCCGAAGTGGGCGCCTCCATCCCGGACCAGGCAGGACTCGATCTGTTTGCGCGAGCCGCGATCGATCAGACCAACCTCGTACTTGAGAACAGCCAGGTCAACAGCTTCCGTGTTCGCATGGTCAAGGCGGCGCGCGCAACGCGCAGCGGTACCGGCAATCCCGAAGTCGACTTGTCGCCGGTTCGCCAGGATCCGCAAATCGCCGCAATGCGCGCCGCCGCCGGTGCCGACGTGGTGGTGTTCGTGGGCAACTACACCCTGGGCTTCAGCGGCGCGGCGTACAAGAACACGCGGCCGGTGCAGTATGGACCGGTGTTCGCCGGCTACGCCTACGCGGTCGTCGATCGCGCCGGTGTTGAAAACTCGCTGGTGTTCGTCCACGAACTGGGTCATGTCCTCGGCATGGACCACGACGTGCTGAGCCCGCACGACCCGCCTGCCGAAAATTCCTTTCCATTCGCGTATGGGCACCTCTCCCCGCGCCAGGCGCCCTATGCGCGAGGCGTACTCACGGTGATGGCTTATCAGGGTTCCTGCGGTGGTAACGAGGCGTGCCAGCAGGTGCCGTACTTTTCGAACTCCAACATCGCGCCGCCGCAGGCACCGTTCGAGGGTCGTGCGATCGGCGTTCTTGACCAGAGTGAAAACTATCGCGTCGCCGCCATCGTGGGTCCCATCACCGCGGACTTCATGCAGGCTGACGACATCCTGGTCAGCAGTTTCGAAGAGCCGTAAGTCGCCCTCAGTCCGCCCGCGCCGGCAAGTCCAAAGGTGCTTGAGCATCGGGTCCGCGGTAGAGCTCTTCGCGCAAGCGTTCGCGATCGAGCTCGCCCTCCCATCCCGCCACCACAATCGTCGCCACGCCGTTTCCAACAAGGTTGGTGAGTGCGCGCGCCTCGCTCATGAAGCGGTCGATGCCGAGAATGAGCGCGAGTCCGGCCACCGGCACCGCAGGCACCACGGCCAGCGTCGCGGCGAGTGTGATGAATCCAGCACCCGTCACGCCCGACGCGCCTTTCGAGGTCAGCATCGCCACCGCCAGCAAGGTGATTTGCTGCGTCAGCGTCAACTCGACGTTGAGCGCCTGCGCGATGAAGATCGCCGCCATCGTCAGATAGATATTGGTGCCGTCGAGATTGAACGAATAGCCGCTCGGAATCACCAGACCCACCACCGACCTGGAGCAGCCGAGCCGTTCGAGTTTCTGCATCATCGGTACCAGCGCCGATTCCGACGACGACGTACCAAGCACCAGCAGCAACTCATCGCGCACATAGCGGATGAAACGGAAGATGCTGAAGCCCGTGATGCGCGCGATGGCCCCGAGCACGATGACCACGAATGCGATGCAGGTCAGATAAAACGCGCCCATGAGATGGAGCAACGGCCCGAGGCTGTCGATGCCGTACTTGCCGAGCGTGAACGCCATCGCGGCGCCCGCACCGATCGGCGCGAGCCGCATGATCATGCCCATCATGCGGAAGAACACGCGGCTCACCTCATCGAGCATCGACAGCAGGGGCCGCGCTCGCTCGCCGAAACCGCTGAGCGCAAATCCGAACAGCACCGCGACCAGCAACACCTGCAAGAGGTGTCCCTCGCCGGTGAACGCCCCGACAAAGGTTTTCGGAATGATGTCCAGCAGAAAGGCGACGGTGGTTTGTTCCTTCGCCTGGCTCGCGTAACTTGCAACCGCTGCCGCATCGAGCGTCGCGGGATCGACGTTGAAACCGTCGCCGGGCCGTAGCGTGTTCACCACGAGCAGCCCAAGCGCCAGCGCCAGCGTCGACACGACCTCGAAATACACGATCGCCTTCACGCCAACGCGGCCGACTTTCTTGATATCCGCGACACCGGCGATGCCGAGCACCACCGTGAGGAAGATGATCGGCCCGATCAGCATCTTGATCAGCGCGATGAAGCCGTCGCCGAGCGGTTTCAGCGCGACGCCGACTGCAGGCGTGAAATAACCGATCAGCCCACCCACCACGATGCCGATCAGCACCCACAGATACAGGCGCGAAGCGCGCACAGGTACGTTGCCCTCAGCAGATGTCATGCTCGCGTTCTAGCACGTTGTTCGTCCAGTCGGCAGCCCGCCCGAACCTGCCGACGCGCGATCCGCGACCGCAGGTTCAAGCCAATTGGTTGGCGCTGCTGCAGACTTCCCGTACATTGCGCTTGCGGAAAGGCAATCGAACCGTCCAACTCTCACCAAAACGGGAATTCCATGGCAACGAAACAGAATGCGGCAAAGGGCAAGCAGGCTCCCAAAACAGCAAGCACTGCGTCGGCGGGCAAGCCGATCAAGGACGCTCTTAGCAAATCCGGATTGGTTGCGCACATCGTCGATAGCAGCGGCGTCGCCGCGAAAGACGTGCGCGCCGTGTTGGTCGCGCTGGAAGGCGCCGTATCCGGCTCCGTTCACCGCAAGGGCGCTGGTTCCTTCACCCTGCCTGGCCTTCTCAAGGTGACGGCGGTCAGCGTGCCCGCCAAGCCGAAGCGCAAGGGCATAAACCCGTTTACCAAGGAAGAGCAGTGGTTTGCGGCCAAGCCAGCCAGCGTGAAGGTCAAGATTCGTCCGCTGAAGAAGTTGAAAGACGCAGCAGCCTGAGCGCGCAATTGCGCGCTGACTCCCCTCGACGACGAACGCACGTTCGTAGTCGAGGGGATGGCCCTCGCTCGTCGCGCTGGCCATTCGCACCCTCGCCATTGCAGCGTCAACGCAAGTCTTTTTGAACCCTCATCGCGATCGAGCGAGTCGCGGTGTAACCGAGGCGAGCCGGCCCCGGATATTCGCCCAACATCGCCTCGGAGGGCAGCAGCGTGAGGCCCTCGGAGAGAGCTTGCGCCACCCGCTTGCGGTCGAACTGAATTTTAGACACGTGGTGCCCGGATTTGTGATCCTGCGGGCGCTACAGTGCGATTACCGCAGGCAGTTGGCGATGTCTCCCACGGAACCCGCCGCACTGCGAGCGGTTCGAGCGGCGGACCTACCTGGCTCAGCGCCTGAGTCGACGCCGCGATAGCTGGGTACCCATG
>JBKJND010000174.1:0-3435 GCA_046596095.1 Ahniellaceae bacterium
CATACATCTCGGCACGCACGCGCGCGAGTTCCCGCACGGCGCGCTGCTTGATCTCCGCGCGCGACAGCGACGACATCAGCGCGAACTTGAGTTTCTGGTCGTACAGCTCCGCGCCCAGGCGGAAGTCACCCTGGGCACCCGGTACCAGCCTGTCGTCCAGCCATTTCTGCTGCTCGGCCACGGCCGTGCGCAAGGTGGCGCAGATGGCGCTGTCGAAACGTGCGCGATCTGCGCCAGTCAGTTCGTTGGCGTTGGGTACCAGGAACTGATCGACCAGGCTCAGCACGCCACTGTGTTGTTTGGCCACGGTCTCGGCGTGGATCTTCGGCACGCGCGCAACATCGAGGTTCTCGCGCATTTGCGCGAACAGGCCCGGCAGCTTTTCCATGCGCACGGTCGCGGCCTTGAGGCGATCCGGCAACGGCGCGTACTCGCGCGCCATCAGGTTGTAGATCGCGCCGCCCGCAAGCTGGCTGTATATCTGCGGATCCCAACTCCATGCGCGCAAAGTCTCGATCGACCAAATATCCGATTCGAGCTGATTGCGCGCGATCAGCGCGTCGACCTGGTTGTCGCGCGAGAGCCCAGCAACATCGATCGCATCGAGCTCCGTCAGCATGCTCCGCGCGAATGCCACCACGCGCGCATTGCCGGCAACGCTCAGATCATCAAGTTCCGCATCGAAGCGGTGATCCCCAAGCTGCGTGGCGGCTACAGGAACGAGCGCCAGCCAACCATCAAGGAACCGCTTCGAGAATTCTGTAAAGCGCGCGTCGGCATTCGCAACCGTCACGGCGTCATTGCTTGTTCTCGCGTCAGCATCCACGGTCTTCTTCACGGACTCGTTGCACCCGGTCAAGGAAGCGATGCTGACGCAGATCGTCAAGACTGCGGCAGAAAGTAGTTTCGACATAAGTCGGGCCTGCGGAAGTTTTCCAGCGCGCAGGATAGTGCCAGTGCGCTACGAAGACGCTCGATTCGATTGAGGAATGCGGGTTGGCAGCGGGACGTTGCAGACGTTGATGTGGCCGGCGGGGCGGAGGTACCAGTCGTCGCGACGGTTGCGGCGCGATTCGACGAGCGCGTCCCATGTGCTCGTATCGGTCCGCAGCACTTCGATCTTCGTGCGCTCGCGTGCGGGCACATCGGCGAGCAGGCGGATCGAACGCAAGGCGACGCGTTGTTCGGGCTTCTCGTAAAACCCGAGCGGTCCAGTGCCACGCGGCAGCGCAGACAACAGCTCCATGCCGGCAATGACGCGGCCGACCAGTGTGATGTTGCGATCAAGGTGACGCGGCGATTGTCCAATTACAACGTACAGTTCGGTGCCGTTGCTTGAATCGGCTGCGTTGTCGCGCCCGGCGCCGACGCTGCCGTAGCAGTGCGTCAGCCACGCATTGCCTTCCTTGGTGTCGCGCGCGGCCGCGAAGCCTTGCGCGAATCCGGCCTCCGGTGCCCAGCCGTCTCGATCCGGAAGCGCGCGCATGGTGGTGCCCTTGGCGTCGCGCGTGAACTCTGCGGGCAACTGCTTGCGAGCCTTACCGAGCGGCTTGGCTTTGGGCGTGCCGGCCTCGGGATCGCCCCACTGCACGACGTAGTTGTCGTGAGATCGCAGAATGGAAAGGCCATCCCAGTACTTGTCGCGTGCGAGTTGCCGGATATTGGCGATGTGCGCGGGCGCAAACGCAGGTGCGAGTTCGATGATCACGCGCCCGCTGGCGAGTTCCACGTACAAGGTATTTTCGGGATCGAGTGCACGCCAATCGGACGGCTTGGAGTCGTCGAGTACGCGCTGCATCGTGCCGGCTTTCGCGGGCGGCTCCTGTGCGTGCGAAGGCGCGAACAGCGCAACCGCAAGCGCAAGTCCGACGACAGCCGGCCAAACCCGTTTCTCGATTGCTGAGTTCAAGCGACGCTCCGAGGACTTCCGAGCGCGCATGGTAGATGTCAAGGACACGAAGTGCCCGCGGACGACCCTCCCTTTCCCCGCTGGATCATGACTACCAGCATATTCACTAGAGCGAACAAAACACTAGTATCGCCAGCACTGTAGTGGAGTGCTGGCATGACCGAATTCGACAGCCATGTGCGCAAGTTCGAGAAGGAACTGAGCGCGGGAACCGTGTCGCTGGCCTTGCTGGCGGTTCTCGGCGGGGCCGAAGAACCCATGTACGGCTATCAGATCGCCAAGCGCCTGGAACGCGACGCGGGCGGAGTGCTTTCGGGGAAACAAAGCGCGCTGTACCCGGTGCTCAGGAATCTCGGCGGCGCTGGCCTGCTCGACAGCTTTGTCGAACCGTCCGTGGCGGGGCCGCCGCGACGCTACTACCGAATCACTGCCACCGGACACGCCGCGCTCGCGGCATGGACCGCTGCCTGGCGCGCCACCCGCAATTCCGTCGATCAAATCCTCACAGGCGACTCCCCATGATCACCTCGCTGCCGCGCACGATCCCCGAATACCTCGACCAGCTGCAAGCGGCGCTCGCCGGCGCCGATCCTGCGCTACTGCAGGACGCTCTGTACGACGCCGAGGAGTATCTGCGTTCGGAATTTGCGGCAAATCCGCATCGCAGCGAAGCCGATGTCATCAATGAGGTCGCGTCGAGCTACGGTGCGCCGGAAGAAGTTGCAGATATTTACCGCGATACTGAAGTGCGCGTCGACCGCGCGCTTCGCACGCCGCCACGAACGCCGCACGCCTCGCCGCTCGGCCGGTTTTTCGGCGTTATCGCCGAGCCGCGCACCTACGCCGCGCTTTTCTACATGTTGCTCAGCCTGGCAACCGGCATCTTCTACTTCACGTGGGCCGTGGCGGGCGCGAGCCTGTCGGCGGGCCTCGCGATACTCATCATCGGCTTGCCGTTCCTGATCCTGTTTCTCGGATCGGTGCGCATGCTGTCGCTGGTCGAGGGCCGTATCGTCGAAGTGATGCTGGGAGAGCGCATGCCGCGTCGACCGGTGTATACCGAACGCGATCTGCCGTGGCTCACGCGCGTCAAGAACCTGTTCATCGATCCACGCACCTGGTCGACGCTGGTGTACTTCGTTTTGATGATGCCGCTCGGCATCGCGTACTTCACTGTGGCGGTGACCGGCTTGTCGGTCTCAACAGGATTGATTTTGGCGCCAGTGCTGCGCGCGTTCGGATCCAGCGTCCACATCGTGCTCAGTCCCGAGTTCGACTTTCAAACCCAACCGTGGAGCTGGCCACTGTCGTTCATCGCTGGCGTTCTGCTGCTGTTCGCGACGCTGCACCTCGCGCGCCTGATTGGCACGCTGCACGGCCGCCTCGCCAAGCATCTGCTGGTGAAAGCCTGATCGCGACGATTCGAAGCGCGCTGTTGTAGAGCCGGACTACGTGCGGCTGCTGTTGAACGATCGCGTCACAAGCAAGAGCAGCGGCGCATAGCACCGCTCCTGACGTTTCCCCGG
>JBKJND010000472.1:0-4310 GCA_046596095.1 Ahniellaceae bacterium
CCTTGCGGAACTCGGCGATCTCGCGCCGCTCGTAGCCGAAGAACAACTTCAAGAGTCTTTGCAGCGCGTCGGTGTCGTCGACCTTGCAGCGCAAAGTCTCGCCACCGTTCTGGATCAGCACCGCCTGCAGGCTGTCCTCGAAGATGATGTTGTCGCGCGGATAGCCGCGCTTGAACTTGATCTCGATCTCGGCGTCGAGGTCGTCCTTCTCGTCCTTGGCTTCCCAGTAGCCGAACGGCATGCGCAGCGCGTGCAGCAATGCGCCGTCGACGTAGCGACGCTCTTTCGCCGCGGTCTTGATCTCGAACTCCGGCACGAACACCAGATCGTGACTGCGCGCGTAGCCCTTGAGCAGGTCCTTGAAGGCCTCGCGCACCACCGAGTCGCGATGCGTGCCGCTGACCTGCCGCAGCTACGTGAGGTCGTTGAGGTATTGGCCGATCAGCAGCTTCGACATATCAGCGCTCCGCGCCCACTTCGCCAGAATCGTTCACAGCGGCTCCGCGCCTTCGCTGAGGATGTCGAGATAGTCCCTGTAGGCGAACACGCGATTGCGGCGCTGGCCGGTCAGTTCGTTGACGATGCCCATATCGGAGAGGACGGCCACCGCGCCGCGGATGGTCGGTGCGCTCAGCGGCACGTGGCGCTGCGTTTGCGGAACGGTCACGAGTACGCGACGCGCCAACTGTTCGAACACGAGACCGACATTGCCGGCGCGCCGTCCGAGTTCCGCAATGCGTACTCGATCGTCGCGCAGCAGCTTGAGGAGTCGCTGCGCAGTGTCCACTGCCTGTTGCGCCGTATGCGCCACGCCGTCGAGGAAGAATCCCAACCACCCTGCCCAATCGCCATCGACTCGCACTGCGTTGAGCCGCTGGTAGTACTCCGGTCGATGCTGCTTGAAGTACAGACTCAAGTACAGGCTCGGGTCGCGCAGCACGCCTTCGTTGCTGAGGATCAACGCGATCAGCAGACGGCCGAGCCTGCCGTTGCCATCGCTGAAAGGGTGGATCGTTTCGAATTGCACATGCGCGAGTGCAGCCTTGAGCAGCGGCGGAATGGTGCTCGCAGGTGCATGCAGAAAGCGCTCGAACTCGCCGAGGCAGCTCATCAACATGTCGGGAGGCGGGGGCACGAACGTCGCCGTCGCCGGAGTGCGTCCACCAACCCACACTTGACCCGTGCGGAATTCACCGGGTTGTCTGCTGGCACCGCGGCCGCCGCGCAAGAGCAAGGCATGCATCTCTTTCAGCAGTCGCAGCGACAATGCGAAGTCGTCCGCACGCAAGCGCTTGAGCCCGTGATTGAGCGCGGCGATGTAGTTGGAAACCTCTTCAACATCGTCGAGCGGCACGCCGGTCGCTTCGTCCAGCTCAAACAGAAGGAGATCCGACAACGAGGACTGCGTGCCTTCGATTTGCGACGACAGCAACGCTTCCTTGCGCACGTATTGGTGCAGGAAGAGCTGGGGATCGGGCAGCATCAGCGTGATGCCGTCGAGCCGCCCCAGGGCCTGGTCGGCACGTTCCTTTCGGGAGAGGAGCTGGCTCGCGCCCAGGTCGACCGGTAGATGGTCCAGGGAAAGCGCGTCCGGCACGAAGGCCCGATAACCGCTGCCTGCCACTGAGCCGGGGACGTAATGACCAGTCACGGGTGGCGACATGCGCGCGATCCTTTCCTAAGGAGGGCAATTTGGCTACTTAGGAAAGACAGCAGGCTTAATCTTGCTTTAGCAGCCCGAATTCAGCCGGGAAAGCAGAAAGCTTTACACGTTTGGGCCCCTTTGAAAGGTCGAGGCGCTTTTCTTTCGAAGCTACTAAGGATGGCTGTGCAGCCGAGCGAGCTCGGCTCTACAAAAGCGCGCAGCCGGTGGGCGAGGAACTACCAGACCACCTCGCCCATCGAGCGGTTGAGGCCGGAGTCGAAGATGCGCGCTCCGAATCATCCGGCAGAGTCTGCGTAAGCAGTCTCTATCGAGCAAGAAATCGCCACCTGTTGAGCCAAGGTCAGCATGGGTGAACGCTTGACTGCCGCGATCACATGCTCCGCTGTCGTCTTCGACAAGTGGCCGTGAATGCGCGAGACATCTGCGGTCAACTCCTTCAACACTTCATCGGTCCGGAAGCTCCAAGACTCGTGGCAGGCGATGAACGAGTCGTGATCCAGGAACGAGTGCGCCGCCGAATCGATCGCAACCTGGCAAATTGAAAGCTCCGGCCGGGCAAGCAGGAAGTCGTTGATCCGGGTGTTGATGATGAACGTGGTGCAATCGTCGTCTACTTTCGCGACGACGAGATACTTGGACCGCTCGCCCTGCGGAAATCGAACCGTGAGGTAGATGACCGATCCAGGTCGCAGGCTCCGTTGGACAAACGCAATGCGATGTTCGTGCGCGAACGCATCCGCCAAGGTCGGCACGCTGGCCTACGGTTGATTCAGATGCGCCAGCACCTCGACCGCATTCGGCAGCGTTCGGGCGATTGACGACAAATCGATGAGATCGTTGTCGCCAGCCTCGTTCCAGGCTCCATCGTGACTCTTGTCGGTCAGCTGTCCGAAGGAGAGGTCGGCGTTTTCCGCGATCGATTGATCGAGGCAGGATTTCTCGGACGCGCTGATCTGCGAGGAATCTTCGCAGCGCCGCGGCCGCACGGAGTGAGCATTTGGAACTTCGATCGCCGCCGCCGCAGCCTGTGCCCACTCAGGAGGAGTGAATCGATCGACCTTTCCGCCTGCGAACTTGAGCAGATCGTAAATCGCGCTCGGAACCGGACCGTGTTTCATGGCGACGTAGCTGTCGCCCGACATCAATCGCCCGTAGCGCGACAGATGGAGCTTGTCCGCAAAATACAGAATCTTCGAAATCGAGTGAAACGTCGCGTCCGTAACGCGGTTCGCAACGTAGAGAATTAGTTCGAGTCCGTGATCCAGTTCGAACGTTTTTGTAGATACGGTCATGGCAAGACCTCGCCCCTGAGCCACAGAATTATGGGGTTGCAATGAAGCTTTTACAACGGGCCTGTCGCAGGGCCGCAAGCTCTACCAGACCACCTCGCCCATCGAGCAGTTGAGGCCGGAGCCGATGCCGAGCAGCGCGACGCGCTGGCCTTTCTTCAGGCGGCCCATCTCGTTGAGCTTGGAGAGCGCGATCGGCACGGAAGCCGGGCCGATGTTGCCGAACTGCGGAAAGATCGTGAGCACCTTTTTCGGATCGAGGCCGAGCAGGTCGACGAACGCGGCGGTATGCACCTTGCTGATCTGGTGCACCACGAACTCGTCCATCTCGCCGGCCGCCCAGCCGAGGCTTGCGCGCGCTGCCTGGAAGGTTTTTGCGGCGAGCTTGAGGCCCTCGACCAGCAGCGTGCGCGTGTCGGTCACCATGCGATCGAGGTTGCCGCGGCACAGATGCGAGAACTGAGTGGCGGCGCGGGTCACGCTGCCCTTGAACAGATGGCCGTTGGGCAGCAACTCGCGCCGACCAAGAACCATCGCCGCCGCGCCCGATCCCAGCGTCAGCGACGCGAACTCGTTGCGGAAATCTTCTGCCGTGGCGGTTGGCGAACTCAAGCGTTCCATCGTCATGTCGGTAATCATGTTCGAGGTTTCGCCGTCGACCACCAGCGCGTACTCGATGTCGCCGTGCTCGATCATGCGCGCCGCGATGTCCATGCCATTGACGAAGGCAAGACAAGCATTGCCGACGTCAAAGTTCTGGCAGGTGTCAGCGAGGCCGAGATTGCCGTGGATGATGCTGGCAGTGGAAGGTTCCAGATAATCGCGGCACACCGAAGTATTGATGAGGACGCCAATGTGCTCGTGCGCGATGCCCGACGCCGCCAGCGCTTTCTGTGCGGCCATGGTCGCGGCATCCGAAGGCTGCACCGGACCGTCCCAGATGCGGCGCTCGTAAATGCCGGCCACGTCCTCGAGCAGATTCTCGCGCAGGCCAAGGCGATCGAGCGTGGGTTGCAGGCGTTCCATGATCGAGGCCGACGTGAGCCGGATCGGCGCGTCGATATGCGACACGCTGGCAATTGCTACATTTTGATACAACATGGAGTATCCCGGGCAGGGTTCAACGCAGCTACGCACCGTAGCGGCTAGACTGCATGCCCGCAAACGGCCTGGCAGGCGAGAGCCCTATATGGATATCCGCACGGGTTACTTCAAGCGCTGCGCGTTCGCGCTGTTGGCTTTGCTTGCGCTACCCGCGCTCGCGGTCACCGAAGTGACCGGCACCACGCCGGGTGGCGCCGCGTATCGCATCGCCGTGCCCGATGGCTGGCAGGCCGGCGGGCCGCTGGTGCTGA
>JBKJND010000275.1:0-3080 GCA_046596095.1 Ahniellaceae bacterium
TGGCCACCCATCGCCAGCTGGCTCGACATCGGTGGGCGCATCTACGTGTGCAGCCTGCTTATCGTCGCACTCCACACTGCGATCGCGCTCCACTGGCGCAGCTTCACCGTGGTCGTGATCGTCGGCATGAGCGCCACCGTGATGGGCACGCGGATCGCACAATCACCCGACTACGGGCCCTGGTTTCCCTGGACAATGCCGCTGCAGCCGATTACCGAGCATCCGCAGATCGCGATCGTGATGCTGGCAAGCCTGATCGGCGCTTTGCTGGTGAGCGCGATGGGGGTGTGGGCGTTCGCGCGCCGGGAGGTGTATTGAGTTCGCCGCGAGCGAGCGAGAAATCCAAGCGCGGAACTCGTAGCCGCCGTCCGGCCCGCGACGTGCGCGGGCCGGAGCGTCGTGATCAGGGTGCCGCGGGTGCGTCAGGCTTCAGATGCCTGGCGAAGAACGTCTCCATCGCCCCGTAGAACTCGTAACGGTTCTCTTCGTTGCTGAAGCCGTGACCTTCATTGTCCTTGACCATGTACTGCACCTCTACGCCACGCTTCTTCAGCGCCTCGACGACCTGGTCGCTTTCCGCTTTATTGACGCGCGGATCGTTTGCGCCCTGGGCGATGAAGAGTGGCGTCTTGATCTTGTCGGCGTGCAGCGCAGGTGATGTCGCCTGCATGCGCTCGAGATCCTTCGCCGGATCGCCGATCATGGCCTGGAACTTGGGCAGCATCGGTTTCCAGTACGGCGGGATGGTGTTCATGAAGGTCAGCAGGTTCGACACGCCCACGTAGTCGACCGCCGCCGCGTACAGGTCAGGCGTGTAGACGACGCCGGCGAGCGTGGCGTATCCACCGTAGCTGCCGCCGTAGATGCCCAAGCGCTTGGGATCCGCGATTCCCTGGTCGATCAGCCACTTCGCGCCGTCGGTGATGTCGTCCTGCATCTTGAGGCCCCACTGCCCGAAGCTCGCTTCCCAGAAATTACGGCCATAGCCGGTCGAGCCGCGGAAATTGACCTGCAGGATGCAATAGCCACGGTTCGCGAGGAACTGGATCTCGGGGCTGTAGCCCCAGACATCGCGCGCCCACGGCCCGCCGTGAGGATTGACGATGCACGCAAGGTTCTTCGGCTCGCGTCCCAGCGGCGTGGTGAGGTACCCGTTGATCGTGAGCCCGTCGCGGCTCTTGTATTGGATCGGCTTCATCGGCGCCATCGCCGCTGCCGGAATCTTCGGGTTGATCTCCGCCAGCACGGACAAGGTGTCGGCCTTCGCGTCGTAGATGTAGCGCTTGCCCTCGGTGCGGTCGCTGGAAGCCGCGACGATGAATTTCTGCTCCGCCTTGTCGTTGGCCTGCAGGACGATCTCCATCCCCGGCAGCTTCTTCTCGAGCCGAGCGAACAACGCCTCAGTCTGCTTGTCGAAGAACTTGCGCCCGGGTTTCGCCGTGATGAAGTCGGCGTGCGTGAGCTTCTTGCGCGCGCGTGACCAAGAGGCGCCGCCGAGATCCACTTCCGGATGCGCGAACAGCACTTCCTCGACGTCTGGCTTGGCCGGATCGATCAGCACCAGCGCCTGCTTGTCGCGGCCACGATTGCTGATCGCGTAGAGCTTCTTGTTGTCGGCGGTGAAGAACGCCGGAGCGACCTCTGTCTTGTAGTCCGTGGTGATGATGGGCTTGAATTCGGCCTTCTCGTCGTCGCGGTAGAGCGTGATGGTTTCGAGGCCCGCGCTGCGCACTGCCATGCGAAGACGACCTTTGTGGTCGGTCTGCCAGGCTACGATGTCACCCGGATTCTTCGCGACCAGCGTTTCCTTGCCGGACTTGAGGTTGATGCGATAGACGTCGAACACCTCGGCGTTGCGCCGATTGTGGGTCACGAGGATGTGTCCCTGATCATCCGGCAAATCGTCCTGGATGCCAGCGCGCACTTTGGTGCCCGGCGTCAGGTCGGTGATCTTGCCGCTCTCGAGGTCGACCGCGACGACGTGCGTATTCTCGTCGCCACCGAAGTCCTTCTCGAACAGGATGGTGTCGCTCCCCTTCCAGTAATAGGTGCCGATGTCGCGCGCGGTTTCGCCGGTGAGCCGGCGCGCTTCGCCGACGGGCTTGCTCCCGTCCAGCGCCTGCACGAACACGTTGAGCCGGCGCGGATTGCCATCCACCGCAACGGGCTGCATGAAGCCGAGCGTCTTGCCGTCTTCGCTGAGCCGGAAGTACGCCTTTTCCGGGTTGCTGAAGAAATCGCGGAGCGGGAACTGTTGCGGTGTCGTGTCCGGCGCTGCAAGCGCGAATCCGGGCGTCAGCGAGGCTGCCGCGGTTAGCGTCACGGCAAGCAACCGGGCACTGAGCCCTGGCCGATTATTCAAAGTCATGTGTTTCCCCTGTTGTATCGATAAAGCCGCGAGCTGCACGTGGAAGAGCCAGCGTGGACGCAGCGGCGGCGTCTCATGATACGTACTCGCCCGGCCGGCCGACCGGGTCATTCGGCATGGGTGAGGCCACCCGGCCGCCTGCTACCGTGGCCGCACGCCCGTGGAGGAAACTGAAAGATGTCCGTATCGAATGTGCACCTGCGGCTCCTCGTTGCATCGATGCTGCTGCTCTGTGCGTCGTTGTCGGCGCAGGAACGCTGGCAGCTGATTCACGCGGGTGCCCTGCTCGACCGCCCCGAGCGCGCGCCACGCGGCGCGAGTACGGTGCTGATCCGCGACGGCCTCATCGTGGAGGTGCGCGACGGTCATCTCGCGGCATCGGCGTTTGAGGGCGTGCCTGAAGCAGCAGAGGTCATCGACCTGCGCAACCGCTTCGTGCTGCCTGGCCTCATCGACTGCCATGTGCATCTGACTTCCGATCTGGGCGGCGTCGAAGGCACGCTCTCGGGATTCACCACCAGTGATGCGACGCAGGCCTATGAAGCCGCCGCGAACGCGCGCAAGACGTTGCAGGCGGGCTTCACCACCGTGCGCAACCTGGGCGACGGCAATGGCGTCACGCTGGCGCTGCGCGACGCGATCGCCGCCGGCAAAATCGAAGGGCCGCGCATCCTCGATGCTGGCCGCGGCATTTCCACGACGTCCGGCCACA
>JBKJND010000276.1:0-3655 GCA_046596095.1 Ahniellaceae bacterium
CGATGGGCGTGCCGCAGCCTGCGGATTCGAAGTCGATTGCCGTGCTGGCCTTTGCCGACCTCAGCCAGAGCAAGGATCAGGAGTACTTCTCCGACGGCGTGGCCGAGGAGATCCTCAATGCGCTGGCCAAGGTCGATGATCTGAAAGTGGCCGGGCGCACCTCGTCGTTCTACTTCAAGGGCCGCAACGAACCACTGTCCAACATCGGCAGCACGCTCGGCGTGGCGCATGTGCTGGAAGGTTCGGTGCGCAAGCAGGGCGGGCGGCTGCGCATCAGCGCCAAGCTTTTGCGGGTCAGCGACGGCGTGGAGCTTTGGTCGGAGAGTTTCGATGGCACCGATGGCGACATCTTTGCGCTGCAGGAACGCATTGCGCGCGAGGTGGCGGGTGCGTTGAAAGCAGTGCTGGAAATCGGTGGCGCCGGCCGGTTGGTCAATGCCGGCACCAGCAACCCGGATGCTTACGCGCTCTACCTGAAGGCCAGTGCCACCTTCAATCGTCGCGATGGACGGCGATACGCCCAGGCCATGGCCCAGCTTGAACAGGCCACCACGCTTGATCCCGGGTTTGCCCGCGCCTACGCGCGCCTGGCGGCTTTGCACGTGGTGGCGCTGAACACCGAAACAGTCGAGTTCGATGTGGGGATCGCCGCCATCGAAACCTTCGCCCAACGCGCCTTGCAGATAGACCCTTCGCTCGCTGAGCCCCATGCGGCACTGGGCCAGGCCTTCTACTATCAGCGCAAGTATCGCGAGGGCAGCGAGGCCTTCGCCCGCGCGCTGAGCTTGGAGCCAACTGACGTCACCGCGAACTTTTGGCACGCGATCAGACTGCTTCAGACCGGCTACCGAAAGCAGGGCATCGCCGCGCTGGACCGCACCCTGCAGTTTGATCCTCTGCTGCCCAATGCGCTGCTTTGGCGCGGCCGCGAACATGTAGCAGACGGCGAGCTCGACCAAGCCGACCGCCTGCTGCGCCGCGCTGCGAACGATGGCCACTCGTTTGTCGGAATTGGCTTGTGGAAGCTGGAAGCGGCACGCGGAAACCGTGAGGCAAGCATTTCGCAGTTGGCGACTGGCCTGGGTTACTTCAGCAAGGACTTTCCGGCGGCAACTTTGGAGCTACTTGCGCGCGGCTGTTTCGGCGACGTGGATGCCCAGGCCAAGGCGCTCGGCCTGATCGACGCTTACATTGCCGACACGCCGTCACGGATCAACGGCGTCGTGCCGTATGTCCTGCTGCACGCCTCCAAACCCGCGCGTGCCTTTGCCGTGTTGCAACGTCAGCCCACCTACAACGACGCATTGGTGTTGGGCGAAGTGTTCAGCCCACCGCTGGCCGAAGCGCGCCGAGCACCCGAGTTTGCCGAATTCCTGCGCGGAATAGGATTGGCAGCGTATTGGGACGAGTTCGGCGCGCCGGACCAGTGCCGTAAGACGGTGAACGGCGACTATCGCTGCGAATGACAGCGGACCATCGAGTCGCCGGAAAAACCCATGCTGCCACCACGGAATCGAGCCAAGCGAAGCATTGAATCGGCTGGGAGTGGCATTGCAACGTAGTGCTACGATGTAAGGCGTAGATGTAAGCGTTCGGAGAGAAATGTATGAGCACAACCGTATCGTCCAAAGGCCAGGTCACTCTGCCGGCGGACATCCGTAAGCGGCTTGGCATCACCGCCGGCACCCAGCTTGAATTCATTGTTCGAGGCGATGACCACCTTGAAGTGATCAAGGTGGGCGGCAGCGTGCGTGCGCTCAAGGGTGCATTGGGCGCGCCAACTCGAGTTTTGAGCCTGGAAGAAATGGATCGCGCGATCGCTCTCGGTGCGGCAGGTCATCCGGTTTCTGCAGACGCAGGCAAGCAGTGATCGCACTGGATACCAACGTGCTCGTGCGCTACATCGTTGGCGACGATGCTGCGCAATCTGCTATCGCAAGCGCCTTGATCGAAAACGAGTGCAGCCGTGATGCGCCCGGATTCGTTGCGCTGATCGTGCTGTGCGAGCTGGTCTGGGTACTGGACCGCGGCTATGGCTACGGGCGCGTGGCAATCGCGAGTGTCCTGAGAAAACTGCTCGCCGCCACTGAGTTGCGGGTCGAGAATCCAGAGCTTTGCTGGCAGGCGCTTAACGAATACGAGCGCGGCAAGGCGGACTTTTCCGACTTTGCCATTGGCCTTTGCGGTAAAGCTGCAAAGGCCGCTGTGACCTGTACGTTCGATCAAAAAACTCGAGGCAGTGAGCTATTTCGCGTGCTGCAACCGGCAAAGACTTAGGCAGAGCGCAGCATGAACCTACTCGCCGAGCTCAAGCGCCGCAACGTCATCCGCATGTCCGGGCTGTATCTGGTCGGTGCGTGGCTGGTCATCCAGGTCGCGGCGACGCTGCTACCGGTGTTCGGGGCGCCGGATTGGGTGATGAAGGTGTTGGTCGGACTGCTGGCGACTGGGTTCCTCGCGGCGCTGGTGTTTTCGTGGGTATTCGAGCTGACGCCGGGCGGGCTGAAGCGCGATGCGGACATCGCCCCGAGCGAATCCATCACCCCGCAAACCGCGCGCCGTCTGGATCGCATGATCATTGTCGTGCTGCTGCTGGCGCTCGGATACTTTGCCTTCGACAAATTCTTGCTGGTGCCGGAGCGCGTGGATGTCACAGGTGAGGCCCGCATTGCGACGGCTGCGGCGGACCGTGCGCCCGACGCAACACCGTCGATGGGCGTGCCGCAGCGTGGGCATTCGAAGTCGATTGCCGTGCTGGCCTTTGCCGATCTCAGCCAGGGCAAGGATCAGGAATAATTCTCCGACAGCGTGGCCGAAGAAATCCTCAACGCGCTGGCCAAGGTCGATGACCTCAAGGTCGCCGGGCGCACTTCGTCGTTCTACTTCAAGGGCCGCAACGAGCCGCTGGCGAACATCGGCAGCACGCTCGGCGTGGCGCATGTCTTGGAGGGTTCGGTGCGCAAGCAGGGCGAGCGGTTGCGTATCAGCGCGAAGCTTCTGCGGGTCAGCGATGGCGTGGAGATGTGGGCGGAGAGTTTCGACGGCACCGATGCCGACATCTTTGCGCTGCAGGAGAGCATCGCGCAACAGGTTACCAGCCGGTTGAAGGTGGCCTTGAATGCCGGCCAGCAGGATCGGCTGGTGAATTCCGGCACCGTCAATCCCGATGCCTACCAGCATTACCTGCAGGCCAGCTCCATTTTCAACCGCCGCGATCGCACGCGCTTCCTCGATGCCGTCGCCGCCTTGCAGCGAGCGGTGGAACTTGATCCGGACTATGCACGCGCATACGCGCGGCTGGCATCGATGTATGTGGTGCTTACCTCGTACACCGATGCCGATCCGAAGCACACGCATGAGAACGTCATGTTGTATGCCGCCAAAGCACTGGCACTGGATGCCAACCTCGCGGAAGCATGGGCCGCGCGCGGTGCTTCACTGAACAAGTTCCGCGAAAAGGAAGTGGATGCCCATGAAGCCTTCAAACAGGCCATGCGGATTGACCCGAACGATCCCAACTCGAGTTTCTGGGTCGGGCTGAACCTGTTGACCGCCGGTTATCGCCGACAAGGCACGGCGCAGATCGAGCATGCGCTGACGCTCGACCCGATGTTGCCCAATGGCTTGCGCTGGCGCGGAATTTTGTATCTGCAAG
>JBKJND010000011.1:0-10441 GCA_046596095.1 Ahniellaceae bacterium
GGTTGGATACCACTTCACCGCGGCCTTCGGTTTCGAGCGCCGACAATTCAAGATCCAGCAGGTAATCCGCGCCGAGCACCGCCAGCGCCAGGCTACCGGCAGGATTCGCCACTGGCAGATTGACGTTAAGCCGGTCGGCCAGGTTCGGGACGAGCGTACCTGCGCCGATCAATGGATCGGGCGACACCACTGGCAGGCCGCTGGTGCGACCGCCAAATCGGTTGTTGAGCGCGATGTTGTTCATGCGATCGGTGCTGGTGGTGGAACCGCCCGTCGTGAAAATATTGCCGTCGCGATCTTCGTAGCCTGCCGAGATTCCAAAGCGTGCACCAATCTCGCGGCCAAAGGTTTCAGTGGCAATCACGATGCGCGATTCGATCAGCACCTGATCGACCGGGCGGTCGAGACGCGCCACCAGTTCGCGGATTTCGTTGAGCTTGGGCGGCGTGTCGTTGACCAGCAGCACGTTGGTGCGCTCGTCAAACGTGACGCTGCCACGCGATGACAGGAAACCCGAAGACTGCGCGCTCGCCGCGCCGCCCGCTGCACCGCCGCCGCCGGACGCCCCTTTGGACTTGAGTGCCTCGGAAGTCAGCAGCTCCGCGAGGTCCTTGGCCTTGGCGTAATTCACCTGGATGTATTCGGAGACCAGCGGGGCATTGTCGTCGAGACGCACACGCGCCTCGGCAAGCTGCGTTTCGCGCGCCGTGATCTCGGTGCTCGGCGCAATCCAGATGACGTTGCCGGATTGGCGTTTGTCGAGGCCTTTGGCGTTCATGACGATATCGAGTGCCTGATCCCAGGGCACATTGTCAAGTCGCAATGTGACGTTCCCCTGCACGGTGTCGGCGACCACAATATTGAGGTCCGACACGTCGGCTATCAGCTGCAGCACCGAGCGGACGGGAATGTCCTGGAAGTTGAAAGTCACGCGCTGCCCCGAGTACACCGGCGCATCGAGTGCGCGCCGAGCCGAAGACACCACTTTGGGCGCTGTGACTTCGATGATGTACTCGCGCCCGGTTTGATAGGCGAGATGCTCGAAGTTGCCGTTGGTCATGACTTCGATGCGGCTACCGCTGCCAGTAGAGCGCGCCGACATCCCCTCGACCGGTGTGGCGAAATCCGTGACGTCGAGCTGCTTCGGGACGCCGCTCGCAATCGACGTGCCCGGCAGATCGATGAGCAAGCGGTTGCCTTCGCGCCGCACGTTGGCGGAAGCATTTTGATTATTGAAGCCGATGATGACCCGGCCTTCACCGTCGCCGCCGCGTCGGAAGTCGAGGTTCGACACGGAACTGCCACCCACCGAGACGACCTTGGTCGGATCGTTGGCCGCCATGATCGTGGTTTGCGCGGCGGCGGCTCCGCCTGCGTCCAGGCTGACGATGAGCTTGTCGCCTTCGATCCTTGTCGAGTAGGCGACCATGCGATTGAGTTCGATGATGACGCGGGTTCGACCGCCTGCCTCAACTGCGGTCACCGCTTCCGCTGCGCCCAACCCCACCGTCACTCGACGATCCGGCAACGCATTGCGCGTGTCCGCGAGATCGAGGGCGATGCGCGGCGGCGCGCCTATGGTGAAGAGCTTGGGCGTGGCAGGAGCTCGCTCCATGTCGAGCGTGATTTCGGTGCGCCCGTTTGGCGCCGGCGCCGAGGTCACGCTTTCCAGCGCGTTCTGGGCCATCGCCGGAACGGCGAATGCTGCCGATACCAACCAAAGAAGAGCCCCGCCGGTCTGGCGTTGCAAGTTTCCGCGACTGATCATGCCGTTCGCCTTTGTGCGCAGTCTTGAGTTGCTCATGTCGTGGTCCCCAACGCCTACTCTTGATCCAGCGCGATCGAAGCGGGTCGTTCCGTCCAGCCACCCGACCCGTTCGAAATGAGTTCGACCAATTCCACCCGATCCTCGAAAACCTGGATGGCCTGGCCGTAGTTCTGTCCGAGATACTTGCCCGCTTGCACCCGATGCACAACGCCATCGGGGTCCTTGATCAGCGCCATCAGCGACTTGCCCGCGCCGATCGTGCCGACCATATCGAGTGTGTCGAGCGGAAACGATTCGAGCGTCTCGCGCGCCCGGTTCGGGTCGGGTCGCGGCCCG
Source organism: Ahniellaceae bacterium (assembly GCA_046596095.1). Taxonomy (GTDB): domain Bacteria; phylum Pseudomonadota; class Gammaproteobacteria; order Xanthomonadales; family Ahniellaceae; genus JBBQNY01. The sequence continues at coordinate 2,105 of JBKJND010000011.1, forward strand.
GCACTGCCTGCGTCTTCTTCGTCGACGCTGGGCGTAAACGGATCGCGCAGATGGTCGGCGGCGTAGGCAAAGGATTCGAAGGTCTGCATGACCGGGATCGGATCGAGCGGCTCACCGCGTTCCTGCTTGATTTTTTCCACCTGCGCGACCAGATCGTCGGTGCTGCGCGTGCAGCCGAACAACAACAGGACGGACAAGCTCAATCCGGCCAGCCTCAATCCGGAACCGCGCAATCCGGCAATCCGCAACCCGGCGGTCCGCAACAATTGGGTTCGAATTCGCATGCTCAGAGCCCCCCGGCCGCAGGAGCAGGAGCGACACCTGCAGCCGCAGGTGTGTCGGTCGCTGCAGCGGCCGCTGCAGCTTCTTCTGGATCGAGGTAACGGTAAGTCTTGACGGTGCCTTCGAGTACCAGCGGACCGTTGACACCAAGCGCCGCACCAGTCTCCTGGGGACGCAGCGAGATGTCGTGCATGGTCAGGATCACGACGCGTGGGAGCGACGCCACACCGCTGACGAAATGCCCGAACTGGTGGAACCCGCCCACCATCTTGAGCGAGATCGGCTTCTCGACATACAGCTCTTTGGGCACTTCCGGGCCCGGCTCGAATTTCTGATTGTCGAGCCCACTCGACAGCGCCGTCTGCGAGATATCCACCAGCAGGTCCGGCATTTCGGTCTTGCTCGGAAGCTGCTCGATCATCTTCTTGATGATCTCCTGCATTTCCTCGAGCTGCTTCTTGAGCGCATCGAGGTTGACCACACGGGCTTGCTTGCTCTTGAAGGTCTCGAGCAGCTGGACTTCGGTCGCCTCATGCGTCTTGAGTTCTGCCTGTTGGCCGCGAACTTTGAACCAGTAACCGGCGAACAGCAATGCCGCGAAAAGCAATACGCAGAAGGTGATTTTGACGCCTTGCGGCCAGCTGCCGGCGCGATTGAAATCGAGGTTGCGAAATTCGGAGAGCTTCATGCTGCGCCTCCGAGTGGCGTCGCTGGCGGAATCGGCACTGCGCCCGTGGGCGCCGTCGGATCGACGTCAAGCCCTTCTTCCTCGGCCTTGGCGCCCTGGGGTTTGGACAACGTGATGCGCAGGATGAAGGAATACCGATTGCGGGCATCCGCAGTCTTGTCGTTGGGAGCGGCTTTCGTCTCGACGATGCCGAGGTCCGGATTCTCGAGCCACTGCGACGCGTCGAGGCTGCGCATGTAAGTCGACACGCGCGTATTGGATTCGGCCAGACCTTCGAGCGTCAGAATCTCGCCATTCTGCTTGACGGACTTGAGATGTACTCCATCGGGCACGGTGCGCACCAGCTCGTCGAACAGATGCACCATGCGCGCGCGATCGGCCTGCAACTCCTCAATCGCTTTCTTGCGCGACAGCAGCTGATCGCGGGTCTTGTCGAGTTCCTCGATCTCCTTGATCTTCGCGTCGAGCTGCGTTATTTCGCCTTCGAGATACGCATTGCGCGCCTGCTGACCATCAATCTGTCCGCCAAAGAACAACATCAGTCCCAGAAACGACAGCACCGCAGCACCTGCGGCCGCGCCCAGCATCGCGAAGAATTCCTTCTCGCGCTGCTTTCTGCGTTGTTCACGCCATGGCAGTAGATTTATTCTGGCCATCAGTCGAAGCTCCTCATCGCAAGGCCGCAGGCGATCATCAGCGCCGGTGCGTCCTGCGCAAGCGAATGCGCCTGCACGCGCGGCGACAACGACATACCGGCCAGGGGGTTGGCGATGATCGCCGGCACGCCCATTTGCTCCTGCACCATTTCGCTTACGCCCGGTATCGATGCACACCCGCCCGCCATGACCAGCTGATCGACGCGGCTGTATTCGCTGCCGGCGTAGAAGAACTGCAGGAGTCGACTGATCTGCTGGACCATCGCTTCCTTGAACGGTTCCAGCACTTCGATCTCGTAAGATTCCGGCAGACCGCCCTGACGCTTGGCGAGACCTGCCTCTTCGTAAGTCAAGCCGTAGCGGCGCATGACTTCATCGGTCAGCTGCTTGCCGCCGAAGACCTGCTCGCGCGTATACACGGCGCGCTGGTTCTTCAAGACGATCAAGGTCGTCATGGTGGCGCCGATGTCGACCACCGCCACCAGACCGTCACGCGGCACGCTCAGCTGTTCGGAAACGAGCTGGAACGCGTTTTCCATCGCAAAGGCTTCTACGTCGATCACGCGCGCCTCAAGGCCACCCACTTCGAGTGCCGCAGCGCGTGCCTCGACATTCTCGGTGCGCGACGCGGCCAACAGCACATTGACCATCTCCGGGTTGTCCTTCACCGGACCGACGACCTCGTAGTCGAGACTAACCTCTTCCAGCGGGTACGGAATGTACTGGCCGGCCTCGGCCTGGATGAGGTCGTCGAGCCCTTCATCGTTCGCGTCTGCGGCCAGCATCGGAATCAGTTTGGTAATCACTGACGAGCCCGAAACCGCCGCAGCGGCGAACCGGGTCTTGGTGCCGGACCGGTTGATGGCGCGGCGGATGGCCTCGCCAACCGCCTCGACTTCCACCAGGTTTTTCTCGACCACGGCGTTCGGCGGCAAGGGCTCGACCGCGTAGTGTTCGACGCGATAGCGGCCGCCGGTCTGGCTCAGCTGCAAGACCTTGACCGCGGTCGAGCTGATGTCCACCCCTATCAGAGGAGGTGTCTTGCTGGCGAATAGCCCCACCCTTTTTCCCCTTGGCACGCGCCCTTACGAGCGTTAGTTGCGTAAAAGCATTAAATATGATCTTTAACGGAATATCAACGGTGGTCGTCACATTTCGACGCAATACGTCTCCAAACCCCGCCGTTCACGTGCCACCGAACCGCCCCGAACCCTACCGCAAACGTCACCTATACTCTCGCGCCGTTCGATTGTCTGCCCTTGATGTCACGTCTTTTGCGTCTGACGCGCTGGTTGGTGGGCCTGGCCTTGCTCGGTGCCGTGCTGGGCATCGCCGCAATTGGCGTGGCTTACTGGCTCATCGCACCGAAGCTGCCGACGGCCGCGCAAATCCGGGATCTGCGTTTGCAGGTGCCGCTCAAGGTCTACAGCGCGGACGGCAAGCTCATGGCCATTTTCGGCGAGGCCCGACGCACGCCCGTCGACATCGAAATGATTCCGGCGCAGATGAAGCAGGCGTTCCTTGCGATCGAGGACGCCCGCTTCTATAAGCATCCCGGCATCGATATCGTCGGCATTTCGCGCGCCGCGTGGCTGCTCGCGACGACCAAAGACAAGCGCGTGCCCGGAGGCAGCACCATCACTCAGCAGGTGGCGCGCAATTTTTTCCTGAGCTCCGAGTACTCGGTCAACCGGAAGCTTGCGGAAATTTTCCTGGCGCTGCGCATGGAGCAGGAACTGTCGAAGGAGGACATCCTCGAGCTTTACCTCAACAAGATCTTTTTTGGCTATCGCGCCTACGGCGTGGTTGCCGCCGCAGATTTCTATTACGGCAAGCCGCTGGCAGAGCTCACGCTCGCGGAAACCGCGATGCTGGCGGCGCTGCCGAAGTTTCCCTCGAGCGGCAATCCGCTCAACAACCCCGCGCGTGCCCTGCAGCGTCGCGATTACGTATTGCTGCGCATGCGCGACGAGGGTTTCATCACACCGGTTGCGTATGCGGCGGCCGTGCGCACGCCGGATCGCGCCGCACCACACGAACCCGAGCTCGAGATGCACGCGCCGTACCTGGCGGAGATGGTGCGGCAGGAAGCGATCGCACGCCTCGGTGCGGAAGCGCTCACCGCCGGCTACACAGTCACCACGACGGTAACCTCGCAGTTGCAGCAAGCCGCAGAGTTCGCGGTGCGCGCGGGTCTAGAGGAATACGACCGGCGCCACGGCTATCGCGGTCCCGAGGCACACGTCGAACTCAGCGGCGAAGGCCGCCCTGAAAACTGGCGCGACGTGTTCGAAAGCCGCCAGTCGGTGGCCGGACAGGTGCCAGCACTGGTACTGGCGGCGGAGGCTCGCAGCGCGCAACTGCTGCTCGCGGACGGCAGCGAAGTCACCTTGCCGTTTGCAGGAGTCGCCTGGGCGCGTCCGTACCTCAAGGCCAACGCGCGCGGCGCGGCACCCAGCAAAGTGACGCAAGTGCTCAAACGCGGCGATATCGTTCGCATCCAGCACGCGCCCGACCAGGCATGGCGCCTGGCGCAGATTCCTTCGGCGCAGTCCGCGCTCGTAGCGCTCGATCCCGAAGACGGTGCCATGCGGGCGCTGGTGGGCGGCTATCACTTCCGTTTGTCCAAGTTCAATCGCGCGGTGCAAAGCAACCGCCACCCGGGATCGGGCTTCAAGCCTTTTATCTACTCGGCGGCGCTTGAGCGCGGATTCACGCCAGCCAGCGTGGTCAACGACGCGCCAGTGGAGTTCCCCGATCCGTCGCGGCCGGGTGGTGTGTGGCGTCCGCAGAACAGCGACGGCAAGTTTCTCGGGCCCATGAAACTGCGCTCGGCGTTGGCGCAATCGCGCAATCTGGTATCGGTGCGGCTGCTCGATACGATCGGGGTCGGCTACGCACGCGAGTACATCACACGCTTTGGCTTTCCGCTGGCGGCCTTGCCCGAAAACCTGTCGCTCGCCCTGGGCACGGCCAGCGCCGCGCCGCTCGCCATGGCTCGCGGTTATGCGGTGTTCGCGAACGGCGGCTACCGGGTCGAACCGTACGTGGTCGCACGTGTGCTCGATGCGGATGGCAACCTGATCTACGCCGCGAACCCGCCGCGCGTTTGCCGCGATTGCCCTGAGCGACTGGCTGCGGGCGATCGTCCGCCTGGCAGCGGTGGCGACGCACAGGAGCTCTCCGTGCTGCTCGGGGATGCGCCTCCCGCGCCGCCTCGCGCTGCGGAAACCACGCAGGCTGCCGGCAAAGGCCCCGCACTCGCCGTACGCGTGATCGACGCGCGCAACGCGTTCATGATCACGTCGATGATGCGCGACGTGATCAAGAAAGGCACCGGTCGCGGGGCGATGGTGCTCAAGCGCGAAGATCTATCAGGCAAGACCGGCACCACCAACGAGCACCGCGACGGCTGGTTTTCCGGATTCAACAATCGCATGGTCGCAGTCGCCTGGATGGGGTTCGACGACTTCACGCCGCTCGGCCGCGGCGAGTTCGCGGCGGGCGTGGCGCTGCCGGTGTGGGTCGCATTTATGCGCGTGGCGCTGGCCGACATGCCCGAAGAGCCCTTCGAACCACCCGCCGGCATGACTGCGGTGCGAGTCACCGATGGCGCCGGCGTGCCGACGGAAGATGGCGGGGTCGTTGAGTACTTCCGCAACGAGGATCTCAATCGACTCGCTGGCGCGCGCTCGGCCGACACCGACGCGCAGGATTCCGAGCAGGGTTACGACCTGTTTTGAACAGACGGATTTGAACAGACCGATTCGTGCAGACCGATTTGAAAAGGCCGACTTGAAAAGGACTCGCGGACCGCACCCCGAGCGTTCGCCGGCGCGCATGCGACAGGCCATCGCCGAGGAGGCCGCGCGCATTCTGGAGCATCAAGGGACGCGCGATTACAACCTCGCGCGGCGCAAGGCGGGCTCGCGCCTGGGCATGACGGATGATCGCCAGCTACCCGGCAACGACGAGATCGAGTCTGCGCTGCGCGCGCGCCAGGACTTGTTCGCCGCTGGCTCGCAACCGCAGGCGCTGCGCGTTCGCCGCGAAGCCGCGGTGGCCGCAATGGATTTTCTGCGCGAATTCGAACCCCGCCTCGCCGGCGCGGTGCTCGACGGCAGCGCCGACGCGCATTCGCCGGTGTGCCTGCATCTATTCGATGACGATGTATTGGCGCTCATGGAGCGGCTCGCCAACGGCGGCGTTGAGTTCGATCAACGCGAGCGGCACGTACGCTACGCGAGTGGACATGAGTCGGTGGTTCCCATGTTTGCTTTCGAAGCCGAGGCGGTGCGTTTCGAAGTCATGCTCTTCGAACGCGACGGCTTGCGCGAAGCGCCACTCGATCGCATCCATCAGCGTCCGCAACGTCGCGCCAGCCGCGCCGACGTCCTTGCCCTGTTGGCAATTAATGCGGATGGCCCGACGGATGCTTTGCTGTCGTAGGTCAGGTCGCGCAGCGACCTGACAGGAAATCGCGGCCACGCCTCAGGTCGACGAAGCCGACCTGACCTGCAACAGCATCGCCTCAGCTGCGGGCGTCGCGATCAGTGTAATCGCGCGGCGGTGAGCCGGTGTAGATCTGCCGCGGGCGGCCAATGCGCGTTTCCTCGTCCTCGTGCTGTTCGAGCCAATGCGATACCCAGCCGGCGGTGCGCGCGATCGCGAACATCACGGTGAACATCTCGGTCGGAATCTTGAGCGCCTTGTAGATGAGCCCCGAATAGAAATCGACGTTCGGATACAGCTTGCGACTGACAAAATAATCGTCCTTGAGCGCAGCTTCCTCAAGTCGCAGCGCCACTTCGAGCAGCGGATCGTCGACGTTGAGTTCACCCAGCACTTTGTGGGTCATCTCGCGGATGATGGTCGCGCGCGGATCGAAGTTCTTGTAGACGCGATGGCCGAAACCCATGAGCCGGAAACCCGAATCCTTGTCCTTGGCGCGTTCCACGGCACGGCCGACCTGATCGGGTTTGCCGATTTCCTCGAGCATCTCGAGCACCGCCTCATTGGCGCCGCCGTGGGCGGGGCCCCAAAGCGCGGCGATCCCGGCAGACACGCAGGCGTAAGGATTCGCGCCAGTGGAACCGACCAGACGCACGGTCGACGTCGACGCATTTTGTTCGTGATCGGCGTGCAGGATGAAGAGCAGGTCGAGAGCGCGCGCCGCGACGGGCGACAACTGCAGCGGCTCGCTCGGCACCTCGAACATCATGTGCAGGAAGCGGTCGCAATACTCGAGGTTGTTGCGCGGATAGCGCATCGGCCAACCGATCGAGTAGCGATAGCAGGCTGCGGCGATGGTCGGCATCTTTGCGATCAGGCGGATCGCTGCCAGGCGCCTTTGCGCCACGTCACGCAGGTCCAGCGCATCGTGATAGAAGCTCGCGAGCGACCCGATCACGCCGCACAACATCGCCATAGGATGCGCGTCGTGGCGGAAGCCTTGCAAAAAGCTCTTCAAGGCTTCATGCATCATCGAGTGATGCGTCACCTCATGCTCGAACGCTTCCGATTGTTTGACATTCGGCAGTTCGCCGTTGATCAGGAGATAGGCGACCTCCAGAAAATTCGAATGCTTGGCCAGCTGCTCGATCGGATAACCGCGATAAAGCAATACCCCGGCGTCGCCGTCGATGTAGGTGATCGAACTGCGGCAGCTCGCGGTTGAACCGAAGCCGGGGTCGTAGGTGAACTTGCCGGTATCGCGATACAGCTTGGCGATATCGATGACCTGTGGCCCCACGCTGCCTTCGAGCACAGGCAGATCGATGCGTTTGTCGGTGTTCGGATCGTGCAGCGTGACTGGTTTGATCGACACGGAGCTCACCTCGGCAGGCAGGGACTCAAGTTCGCGACGCACCGGAACCGGTCGCGTCGACGCTCGTTACGACGAGCGCGCGAGTATGCCATAGCGGTTCAGTTTTCCGTGCGCAATTCCCGGTCGAACGCTGGCCGTTCGGGCGATGGTGCACTCGTGCCGGATGTGCCATGCGCCGCCAACAAAAACGCCACGGCGGACCGTGGCGTCATGTCTGGCGGCAATGCGCAATTGTCTTGCGCCGCGTTGCCGCGTGCGCCGACTACGCTTCCGGCGCTGCTTTCTGACCGTAGCGGCGACGGAACTTGTCGACGCGGCCGCCGGCGTCCACCATCTTGTGTTTGCCGGTGTAGAACGGGTGCGACTGGCTGGAAACTTCCACCTTGATCAGGGGATATTCCTGGCCGTCTTCCCACTTGATCTTTTCCTTGCTGCCCATGGTCGAGCGGGTCAGGAACGAAAAGTCGCTGGAGACGTCCTGGAACACGACGTCGCGGTAGTTGGGGTGGGTGTCGGCTTTCATTGCAAAACTCCGGCGCAAATCGGTGCGGAAAAGCGGGCAAGCATAACAACACGTCGTCGCACCGGCAATGGCCGGGTCAGTGTAGGAGCGGCGCAAGCCGCGATCACGAGGCGAGACGGAGCGAAAGCATCGCGGCTTGCGCCGCTCCTACACAATTCGCAGCAAGTCTTCGAGTCTCAAGGCCAGACGGAGCAAGTTGCGCCACCGGAGCTTGTCGTGTTCGAGCAGGATGCGGCAGTTGGCGGGGTGTTCGCCGCGTCGGTCCCAGTCCGCGAGCGTCGCGCCGCGGGTGAGTTCGCCATCGAGGCAGATGCGCACGGCGCGGTCGCGGGGTCAGAACGAGTAGCGCAAGCCGAGGCTG
>JBKJND010000205.1:0-7351 GCA_046596095.1 Ahniellaceae bacterium
GAGACGGATCGCCGGAACCACCGTGGACCTGGTGCACGCCAGTGACGTACTCGGTCTCGCGATACACGTATTCCATGTCGTTGACGTCGATGCCGACGTCCTCGGCGGTCATGTAGCGGCCGCCCAGCGAATTGACGAAGCGACCGAACGCGCGGAACAGCGCTTCGCTCTTGTCCTTTTTCGGATCGCCGATGATGACGGCCTTGCCGCCGCCGAGATTGAGGCCCGCGACCGCCGCCTTGTAGGTCATGCCGCGCGAGAGTCGCAGCACATCGTTGAGCGCGTCTGCCTCTGTCGCGTATGGCCACATGCGCAGGCCACCGAGTGCCGGTCCCAGCACGGAATTGTGGATCGCAATGATGGCCTTTAGACCCGCGTCCTGGTTCTGGCAGAACACCACCTGTTCGTGGGCGGTCTTGGAAATGGTGTCGAAGATCATCGATGGCTCCGGGAAGGGTCGATTCAAGTCAGTCGATTCACGTCGGAATCGCGTTTCGGAGGTGTGTCCGCCACGCCGCGCATGTTAACGCAGCTCCGTAGCGCGCCTTCCAATCTGGCCCCGCTCGCGCCGATCAGCCATCATGCGCCGACGGGCGCTGCGCCCATATTCGAGGGAGTCCGCGTGTTCACTGCAAAACAACGAGCCGTGCCTGTGTGCCTGTCGGCAGCGCTGCTGCTTTTCGCAGCGATTGGCACAGCGGCGACGGATGCAACCGCCACCGTGCGGACGCTGCTTGGCGAGAGCTTCGCTGCAATGCAGGCCGCGAAGAGCTTTCGCGCGACCTCGGTGATGGAGCAGGGCGGCAAGAAGGCGACCGTGCAGAACGACACCATCTGGCCCGACCGTTTTCATGTCCGCAGTGAAGGACGGGAGTTCATCTTTGTACCCGGCGCTACCTGGATGAAGCAGGCAGGCGGTACGTGGGAGCAGTTGCCAGTGGACATGAGCGAGCTGGTGAAGAGTCTGTCGCCCGATGCCATGCGTCAGTCACTGGCGAACCTTGAGAACGCGAAGCTGATCGGCGCCGAGACGGTGGGCGATCGGGAGACGATCGTTATCGAATACGACACGCACGCCACGGTCATGGGCATTGCCACCCGCAGTCACGTCAAGGTGTGGCTGGATGTCGCCAGCAAGTTGCCCGTCAAGCAGCAGGCGTCCGGAGCGGCCCAGGGTTTGGAGTCGAAAACCTTCACCCTCTACGACTTCGTCTCCGACCTCAAGATCGAAGCTCCGCGCTAGCGGCACGGCTTCTGTAGAACGGAGCTTGCTCCGCTGCTTTGCGGCGCGGCAAATTTGGACTGTGCTGCCGAGCAATCTCGGCACTACAAAAGCGAGGGGGCGCAGCGTGCGGCGAGGGTGGAGAGTTCGGTGAGTTCTGGTGGATTGCGGCCTGTGGCGACTGCGTTTCGATGCGCTTCGCACGCGCGGCCGTAATCCTGGTTCGCCTCGGCGACGCGCGCGAGCAGTATCCAGCTGCCTACGTCCTGCCGCAATTTTACGTTGCGTTCCGCCAGCACCAGCGCTTGCGCCGGCTCCGCGGCGTCCAGCAAGAACTCGGCGTAGTGCTGTGCATACGCGTCCGGGTGGCGCGCATACAGCGCGGCGTACGCTGACTTGGCTTCGGCATTTCGCAGCGCGGCTGCGGCGGCATTGCCGGCGGCGTGTTCCAGCGCGGCAAGTGCGGCCAGGAACTCGGGATTGCCGGTTTGCGCGATGACGTCCACATACAGCGCCCGCGCTTCATCGAAACGCTTGAGCGCCGTCAACACCTCGGCCAGATGTTCGGTCGCGAGGTAGTAGTGCGACATACGTTCGTGTGCCGCTGCAAAAAAGGGCAGGGCCGTCTGCGCGTCGCCGTACCGCAGTGAGCCTATGCCGCGCTGCACGTGCAACCACGCCAATGGCACCGGACTTACGTCGCGATACTGGATCTGTGCCGTACGAAACAGCACGTTCGCGGACGCCAGATCGCCCTGCATCAACGCGAGATCGGCGCGATGCACCAGTTCGTAGAATTCGCCGGTGGGCGCGATCGAAGGGTTGAACTCTTCGGTCAACCGGTCATAGCGCCCCAGCGCCAGATCGATTTCGCGTTGCGCTTGCGCTATCTCGGGCGACTTGCCGGATTTCGCAGCAACTGCAAGGTCCGCCTCGGCTTCGACGAAGCGATGAAAAGCGCTGAACACCGTCGCGCGCAACAGGCGATGCGACGGTTCGTCGGGCTCCTCGAGCACCGCTGCATCCAGCAACTCCATCGCGCGCTCTGCATCGTCGAGCTTGCCGATGATTTTGAAGCGGTGATACAGAGCAGACGCCAACGCGGTCCGCAGCGCCGCCGATGGGCGCGCGAGCGATACGCGTCGGTACTCGGAAATTCTCGCGTCAAGGTTGGCGAGGTAGATGGCTTCGCTGGTGGTTCGATACGCATCGACGCTCACAGGCCAGCGCGTATCGACGAAAGCCGGCGCGGGAGCCGCAGCGGGAGCGTGTGCGTCCGCGCCCGCGTCGTCGGCGACGGCGACGGCAGTGGATCTTGTGGTTTCAGTTGCGCACGCAGTCAACCCGCACAGACAGGCGACAACCAGGAGCGCAAAGCGCAGCGAGCGGCGTGAGCCAACGGCAATGAGCTTCATGGATTTCTCAGAAGTAACGATAGGGTCGTTGTCGGAACCACAAAGTGGCCAGCCACTTCACGCCGCGTTCCACGGGCAGGCCCGCGTGCAGGCTGCTGGAGTCTGGCTGCCCTGCGGTGGTGAGATTGTCGAAAATGATCGCGTCGCCGGCGCGCGGCTCTATGCGAAGTTTCGCGTTTGGAAACGTCGTAGCGCCACCGGCCTCAACGTCGTTCAAGTACACGCAGATCGTGCGCAAGCGATTGCCCGCGCCCGGACGGTCGCGAGCGATCGCGTCCGGCGGCAGATAATCGCGATGCGCCCGATACTCCTGACCCGGTTCGTAGCGCAGTACGATCAGTTGTTCGGCCTGGTCGAGCGGCAGTTGCGCGGCAGCGGCCATGCGCGCCTGCACCATCCGCAACGCGAGATCTTCGTGCAGAACATCGAACGGTGCGTCATGACTGGTGCGCAGCTGCATCTCCACGGGCTGGCCCGTGTGCGGATCGACAGTGAGCGAGGGATGCAGCAACGGCGTCGCCATCGCCATCAGCAAGCGGCATTCGTCGGCGTTCAAGAGACCCTCGATATGACGCACGGCTGGCTCGATCGCAAGCGCGGTCGCGGCCGGCGCGCTCACGTAGTTCCGGAGATTCATCGACTGCGCGTCGTCTGCCTCGGTACCGATCACGGACGGCGCGGCTTCCGCAACGCTGACCTGCGGCAACCGTGGTGTGCCCGCCTGCGCCAGTTGGGTCCATAACTCTTGCGCCGCCATCGCGTCGGGCAGGCAACCTCGACCGATCGCAATGCGCTCTGCCAACAGCTGCGCCGCCGCTGCATCTCCGCGCGCTGCTGCCGCGCGCAGCAATTGCGTAGCGAGTTTCTGACTTTGCGCATGCGGCTTGCGTGCGAACACCAATGCCGCAGCGCGAAGCGCGGGTGGATAGCGAGCATCGACCGCGCGCAGCAGGCGCGAGTCGGCGTCTTCATTGAGCGCGAGCAAGGTATCGCCGACCGCAATTTGTGCAAGGAGAAGCCCGGCCGTAGCACTGCCGGCAGATTCCGCGCGCGTTAGCAAAGCGATTGCCTGCAGCGGTTCCGGCGCTCCACCGATGCCGAAGAGCAGCTTGCGCGCCAGCTCAAGCTGCTCTTCAACGGAAGCGGGGGAAAAGGGGGTCAGAGTGCCCTTTCCCGTGCGGACTTCCGCAACTCCGAAGTGGCCGTCTGGAAAAGGCACTCTGACCCCCTTTTCCTGACGCATGCGCTCACGGCTGGACGGGATTGCCCAGAAACGGGAAGTCGGTCAGGTTCGTGCTGTCATCGGCAACGAAGTCGGATACGCCAGGACCGATAAGGGCGCCGAGCGAATCGTCGATCACGTCGCGTTGCAGCGTGCGCCCACCGCACTGTCCGGCAACACCGAGCTCCACTGCCAGATACGCGCCGCAGGCTGGGATCGCGGTATTTACAATCATGCGGTCGTCCACGAGCACGCCCGCCAGCGCATCTGCCGGCAGCACGGCGTTGCCCGAGAGACCGTCCAGCGTATCGAGCGCGATCAGGTTGTTGCGCATCTCGCCCTGGAACATGGAGGCCCACATCGAGGGATCGGAGGCGCGGTTGTACATGTCCTTCTTGCCTGTGGATGCCAGCACGTCGATCAACGCGGTGTTGATGGCGGGCCGGCCTTCGCGATCGATCTGGCCAGACTGGAAGAAGGTGCACGGCAAACCTTTCACTTGGGTGATGCGCGTGAGCGGAATCGTGACCGCATTGAATCCCGTAGTGGGCAGGGGTGCGACCGCCATCGTGCCTGTGTTGCAGTTGGCAAAGTCGAAGGTCAAGGTGCCGAAGTTGCTCGTCACCACTTCCTGCGGACGGAACTGAGGCGGAAAACGCGCGCCAGCGGTGCGGATCACCGACACGACCGCGCGGTTGCCGACAATGTCACCCACGCCGTTCAACCACATCTGAAGACCGGTGTTGTCGTAGATCGCCCAGTAGGCGACCAGACGATCCGGACCACCCGGAGTCGACGGCCCGATCACTTCGAGCACCGCACCATGTCCCGAGTTGAGGGCATCGAACCATTGACCAGTGATGCCGGCCGTCACACCGATGTCCCCGGTACGTGTCGTGGAGCCCCATACCTTCAGGATCGGGTTGGCTCCAGCGTTGGTGAGAGCAGTGCTCTTGATCCCGAACACGATTGCCAAAGTGTTGAATGAGCGGAATCCATTGATGCCTGGATTGGTGAATCGCGGCGCGACTGCGGCACGAGTGCGGTTGAACGCATCGACGTCGAAGAAGAACGGGTCATCCCGCAGGCCCGCGTATACGCGCATGTTGCCGTTTTGCGTGGTTGTGTTGAGGTTGCCCTGCACGCTCAAGCTGCCGCTCGCATTGCTGCACGAATAGCGGATACCAGCCATCGTGAAGGTGCAGGTGATGGTTTGCGTACCGCCTGCTGCGCCGTTGTCAATGAAGGTTTTGTACTGCACGACATCGGAGAATCGTGAATTCGAGTTGGCCGCAGGCACGTACGTGGTGGCTAGGATCAGCTCACTCGCATCGCGAGGATTGTTGAAGAGATAGATATCGTTGAGGTCAGCGGCGGGGTCGCCGGTGGCCAATGGTCCATCACGGTGATCCGCGCTCCATGCGCTGACGCTGGCGACGGACAACAACACGCACAAGATTGCTTTGCTGGAACATTTCATGACAGCCCCCTCTGGCTTGGTTCAAACAGTGATACGCGAATCGGCGGCAGAAGGTGCCAACCAACAGCTGTATCTCTATATTTCCTGGTATTCGTTCGGCTTTTGTTCAGGATCGATACTACTCCCCATTGTTGAAGGCGAGTGGGTCGTGCTGAGCTGCCGGTAGGTTGCAGCGAACCTTGCTAAGTGCCGTGCCACAGCGCGCAGTCAGGCTTCGGCACGTGCGCGCAACGACCCATGCCTCAAGCAGCGAGGCCTCAAGCAGCGGCGAACAGCGCCATCAGGTCGTCCGCATTCAATGTTTCAAGCGCGGCTTCCCCGGTGGCCAGCACGGCATCGGCGACCGCGCGTTTGCGTGCCTTCAGAGCCTGCATCTTTTCTTCCACCGTGCCCACGCAGTTGAGTTCATAGACAAACACCGGCTTGTCCTGGCCGATGCGATGCGCGCGATCGATCGCCTGCGCCTCAGCGGCTGGATTCCACCACGGGTCGTAGAGAATCACCGTATCAGCGCGGGTGAGGTTGAGGCCAACACCTCCGGCTTTCAGACTGACCAGAAACAGCGGCGCTTCGCCGCGCTGGAATCGCTCCACCGGAACACGTCGATCGACGGTGCTGCCGTCGAGCCGCAGAAAGTCTTGTCCACGTTCCTTCAGATCGATTTCGATCAAATCGAGCATCGAAGTGAACTGCGAAAACAGCAAAATCGAACGCCCGTCTTCGATCAGCGTCGGCAGCAGATCCATCAGCGCTTCGCGTTTCGCCGATTCCTTGACCTTGCCGGCGCTGGGCAACTTCACGAGTTGCGGATCGCAACAGACCTGCCGGAGTTTGAGCAGGGCGTCGAGCACGGTGATGCGCGAGCGAGCGAAACCGCGCTCAACAAGCGCGTCGCGCACACGTTTTTCCATCTGCACGCGGATCGTCTCGTACAGATCGCGCTGTGCGCCGCCCAGTTCAACGCTGTGTTCGATCAGCGTGCGCGGCGGCAACTCGGGCGCTACCTGCTCCTTGGTTCGGCGCAGCAGAAACGGACGCACACGCTGACGCAGCGCCACGGCAGCATCAGCGTCGCGTTCGCGTTCGATGGGAGTGCGGAAGTGTTTCGCGAAGCGTCGGTCATCGCCCAGCAGTCCTGGAACGACCAGATCGAGTTGCGCCTTGAGCTCGCCGAGGTGATTCTCAACCGGCGTGCCGGTGAGGCAGAGCTTGCGATCGGCCTTGAGCCCGACTGCGGCCCGATAACTCAAGCTCGCGCTGTTCTTCAGCCACTGCGCTTCGTCGAACACGACCACGGACCACGCGCGCTGCGCCAGCACCTCGGCGTCGCGCAACAACAGCGCGTAGCTGGTGATCACGAGGTCTTGCTGATCGAGCGTGGCGAGCGTCGCGCTGCGATCGCCGCGCGCGAGCTGCACCACGCGCAGTTCCGGCGTGAAGCGATGCGTCTCCGCGAGCCAATTCGGTGCAACGCTGGTTGGACAGATCACCAGCGCAGGCTTGTCGAGACGACCCTCCGCGCGTTCCAGCGCGAGGTGTGCGAGCAACTGCACAGTCTTGCCGAGCCCCATGTCGTCGGCCAGCACACCGCCAAATCGGAATCGGCGCAGAAAGTCCAACCAGGCCAGACCGACGCTTTGATAGGGACGAAGTTCCGCGAGGAAGCCGGGCGGTGGCGCGATCGATTCGAGTCCGCGAAAGCGTTCTATTTCCTCGAGAAACGCGCGCGCCTCGGCGCCCGGCACGAAGCGCCAGTCGGGCGGCGGCACGATCGCAGCGAGGTGCGCGCGCGGCACGCCGAGCGACTCGCCACGTGTTACCAGATCGCGGATCAATGCGAGCACCGCGGTCAGCCGCTCGATCGGCACTAACGCGGGTCGGCCATCGGGTAGCGTCACGCGCAAACCACGCGCGGTGGTGGCGGCGGGATCGCTCAGCGCGCGCAACAGAATCGGAATGAGATCGATGCGAACGCCGTCGAGCTCGATGCCGAGTCGGGCCGTGAACCAGTC
>JBKJND010000214.1:0-6452 GCA_046596095.1 Ahniellaceae bacterium
GTGCTGGTGTTCTCGTGGGTGTTCGAGTTGACGCCCGATGGCCTCAAGCGCGACGCGGACGTGCTGCCCACTCAATCGATCGCGCCGGAGACTGCGCGGCGCATGAACCATTTGATTGTCGGCGGGCTCGCGCTGGTGATCGTGCTGCTGGTGGTCGAAAGGATGTCAGGTCCACTTTCCGACGCACCGGTTCCCGCCAACGCCAAGTCTGCCGCATCGGAAAGTGGACCTGACACTCTGTCGGCCGTGCCCGACAAGTCGATCGCCGTACTCGCATTCACTGACTTGAGCGCGGGCAAGGATCAGGAATATTTCTCCGATGGCATCGCGGAGGAAATCCTCAATGCGCTGGTCAAGGTCAAGGACTTGCGAGTGGCCGGGCGCACGTCGTCGTTCCACTACAAGGGGCGCAACGAAGACCTGCGCAGCATTGGCAAGGCGCTCGGCGTCGCGCACCTGCTCGAAGGCTCTGTTCGCAAGCAGGGCGAGCGCGTGCGCATCACCGCGCAGCTAATTCGCAGCAGCGACGGTTTCCATCTCTGGTCGGAGACGTACGACGGCGACCTGACCGATATTTTCGAGCTGCAGGATCGGATCGCGCGCGCGATCGTCGGTGAGCTCAAAATCATCCTGCACGGCGAGCAGGACACGAGACTGGTCGACGTAGCCACCACCAACGCGCAAGCTTACGCGCTGTACCTCAAGGCAACCGCCGCCTTCAATCAGCGCGACTACCCTCGCATGGGCGAGGCGATCGAATGGCTCGAAGAGGCTATCCGGCTCGATCCAAAATTCGCCCGTGCGCATTCCCGGCTGGCGATGATCCACTGGCTGGGCCAGCAACGGTATGGCGCGTCCTATGCGCAGGCGGAACGACATGCGCGACTCGCGCTGACGCTCGATCCGGCGCTCGCCGAATCGCAGGTTGCGCTCGCGGGCCTTGCCCGCAGTCAACGCCATTTCGCGGATGCGCGGGCGCTCATGGATCGCGCGTTCGCGCTTGCACCGGACGACGCTTCCGTCAATTTTTACGATGCCCAGCTCCTTATCGAAACGGGATACACGCGGCAAGGCACCGCGCGCCTGGATCGCGCGCTGGCGGTAGAACCGATGTTGCCGAATGCGCTGCACTGGCGCGGGCGCCAGCACCTGCTTGCAGGCGATTTGGACGCAGCCGTAGACATGCTCGAGCGAGCAAGCGACTTGGGCTTGAGTTTCGCCGCTTCGGGACTTGCGGACGTGGCGCACGTGCGCGGTGACTACGCCACCGCACGGGCTTTGCAACTGCCGTTCCTGTCCAACAACAACGACGCCGACTGTCTCGACTCGCCAGCCGTTTCGTTGCCCATCCTGCTCGAAGGCACCATAGGTGGCGATGCGCGGGCACGGGTCCGCGCGCTGGCGGTGATCGACGAATGTCTGGCCGCCCGGCCCCCAGTCCTGCCATCGTGGGTACCGATATATCTACTTAGGCTCGATCAACCGCAACGAGCGTTCGCGGTCATCGCGATGGGACCGACCCGCAATGACTCGGGCCTGTTCATGGAGTTTTGGAATAAGGACAACCGTAAAGTGCGCGCCCTGCCCGAATTCGGCGCGCTCGTGCGCAAGGTCGGCTTCGCCGAACTTTGGGATCGCTACGGCGCGCCCGACGGCTGCCGCAAGAATGCCGCAAACGACTACGTCTGCGAATGACGCATGATTTTCTCTGCGGATCTTGAGCCCTACCTCGGCGAGCGCGCGCGTCGCCAAGGTGCTCAACAGAGTTCGCCCGCTGACTCTGGAAATGATTCGCAAGCTCGCCGATCGCTTGCAATTGCCAGCCGAAGTGCTCGTTCAGTGCTACCCGATCAAGCGCCCATCCCGATCAAGCTTGCAGGTTTTTGCCGCCGTGAGTTCCATCGGCCAATTAGATCGCGCCGCAAATTGCGCAAGTCGCAGCGGGCGCTGGACGAGCTCAAGGCGAAATTTGCGGCGGGCTTCGCCTATCAGATCGCCCAGGCGCACGCGTGGCGCAGTGAGAAGGACGACGCCTTCGAATGGCTGGATCGCGTCTACGGGCAACGCGATCCCGGCATGACGCGGATGCGCGGCGATTTGCTGCTCGCCGCCCTCAAGGACGATCCGCGCTACAAGGCGCAGGTGGCCAGGATGCGTTTCCCCGAGTGAGCCCGAGCCCGACCCGACCAATGCGCAACCACCCGACAATCCGCTCGTGGTGAGATTGTCGAACCATGATCGGATGCGAGGGCGTTGGTCGCACCGCCGATGACGGCAACTCACCACGTGGCATGAGAATGCTTCGCCGGGACCGTGCCGTTCGTGGTTCGACGGCGTCGCTAACTTGCCGGTGCTTCCCGCTTTGCGTAGAGAGCCTCCGGCGGCCTTCCGATCGCCAATGCGTCGATGCGCTCGAGAGTAGACAAGGCGAGTTCGATCAGTGCCGTTACCTTGGCGGATCGTGCTCCCTGCTGACGCACGGTCAGCGCAATCATCATCGGTCGGAACCGCCATTGGGGCAGCACACTCTCCAGCTCCCCAGCGAGTTCGGACTGCACGACATAACCAACGGGCATCCGCCCAATTCCCGCACCGCACATGATTGCGGTCGACAGGACTCGGAGCTCATCGCTCAGGAACATGGCACCTCCCGGCGGCAGCACGATTTCCCGCCCATCTTCATGCGTCAAGGCCCAGTCGCTCGGGCGTCCGCGCGCCGACACGGCGCGGACCGTGCGGTGGTGCAACAGTTCTTCGGGTTCCGTTGGGCGCCCTGCACGGTCGAGGTAACCGGGCGCTGCCGCCAATGACGTTGGGTGCCGTCCAAGAATGACGTCTCCAGGGTGGCGATCTGGCGCGTCCGTGAGATACAGCGCGGCATCCAGCCCGCGCGCAATCACGTCGACAGGCCGGTCGGACAAGTGCACCTCAATACTGAAATCGGGTTGCCTCTGAAACAGTCCCACGAAACTTGCGATCAGCGCTATTTCTACTGCACTCGTCGGCAGACTGACTCTCAACGTGCCGTGGAGCTCGTCCGCCTGCATGCGCATCGCGCCCTCGGCCTCGCGCACAAGTCGCAGGACCGATTCCGCTCGGGCATGAAACTCGCGTCCGTGGCTCGTCAGCACCACCATGCGGCTGGTGCGATCGATCAGCCGCACTCCCAGCGCCGCCTCCAATCTTGCGAGACCCCGACTCACCAACGGGGTAGTCAGTCCGAGCGAAACACCGGCCGCGGTGAGTGAGCCTCGCTCGACCGTGCGCACGAACAGCTCCAGGTCTGCGATGCGATCGACGCCGGGTCTAATCAACTTCATGGGTTCCTCCGATGCTGCACGTCGTGGCGGGATACGCCTGTCTGCGCGACATCGGCCCCATCACATCCTGGACCGAAGATACGCTACCGTCTGCGACATGGTCGCTTGCATCGCGCACAAGAAAACGGCCCGGATCGCTCCGGGCCGCTTTTGTCTCGCAACGAGGTGTTGTCAGGTCGCCACGACCACCGCCGCCCAATAAACATCGGCGGTGCGGTAACAGGCAGCGCGCGCAGGGTTGTACCAGGCGTACCAATGCGCGCAGTTGCTGCGCATGTCGGTCCACAGGCGGTTGTCGCAGGTGAATTTGGACGTGCTGCTCCCGTAGCACAAATCGTGACGGGCGCAGGGGCCGCGGAAGTCGGCGTTGGCGCCAACCGGATTTGGAAATTCGTCCGGCGAGGAGGTGCAATAATCGTGCCGCGACCCGAGACTCGGGTTATAGACATAGTTTGACGGCACGCCAACGTATGCCTTCGCAAGGCCCGGTGTCGAAGGCTCTACTGCCGTGCCCCTGTAGATCAACACCGCGGTGACAGGCTTGCTGTCGGCCGTCGATGTGTCGATGGTTTGCACCAAAGTCTGACCCTCGATGCGGAAAAACGTAAACAGCGAGTTGCCACTTGCATCCTGGGCCCACGCCGAATCGACAACACCGATCACCCTGCCGCTCTTGTCCTGGACCATGATCTCGGACAGCAACGCTGGTTCACCGATTTCCTCCGGCACCGACTGCAAAGAAGCGCCAGCGGGAAGCCTCAGGTCAAAGCGGTGCATCGCGACACCCCGCCCCGCTGGCACCGTCGCAATACCTTCGAAGGTATTGTCGGCCGTCAACGGAATCGACGATGTCGTGTAATTGGCAACGGGCCGCGATTGCTGCGACTGCACCGCAGTTGGTATCGCGGCAGCTCCCACTGCCATGATCGATACGAGGAAGGCCGTGCTGAGGATGTGTTGCTTCATTGGTCAACGCCCCTGGTTGGTCGGTTGGAAACATGGACCAGCGGCAAGCCGGCCACGACGTGCAGTCAGCCTACGCCGAGCGTGAAACATTTATCGACAACGCATCGTTGTCAAATCTGCGTCTTCGCCAACACCACGCCACCACATCCATGACAACGCGAGGCCACACGCCATGAGTAAACCGCTGAGCCGTTGGCGCCTGGCAGGGCTTGGAATCGTCTTCCTCTGGTTCCTGATCGGCGGTGTTGCGCACTTCGTGTTCACTGACGTTGAAATGCGCATCGTGCCTCCCTACATCCCGTGGCCGCGTGCCGTGGTGCTGGTCAGCGGAGTGTTCGAATTGATCGGCGCCTTCGGACTGCTGTGGCCTCGCTCGCGTCGCGCAGCGGGCTGGGGATTGTTTCTGTTGACGATCGCAGTGACGCCCGCGCACATCTACATGCTGCAACAGCCCGTGTTGTTCGACGTGCCGTACTGGATGCTGATCGCGCGCCTGCCGGTACAGGCGGCATTGCTGGCGCTGATTCTCTGGAGCACAGCGTCCGAACACGTTGCCTTACCGGGTCGGGACGACTAGGCTTCGTCTATCTTTCAATCAAGATGGAAGGATGTTATGGATTTGGCGGGCTGTTCCGCGCTTTTCCGGTTACTGGCGGACCCGACCCGCGTACGTCTGTTGGCGCTGCTCGAACACGACGAACTGACGGTCGCCGAGCTCGCCGCAGTGACTCGGCTGGCGCAGCCGCGCGTTTCGACGCATCTTGCCAAGTTGAAAGAGGCAGGCGTCGTGCACGATCGCCGCGCCGGCGTGTCGGCGTACTACCGGCTCAACACCGAGGGCGATGCGACGCTCGCCGCGTTGTGGCTGACACTCAAGGCGCAGACCGAAGACGCCGTGCTGCGCGAGGACGCCAAGCGCCTGCCCGGCGTGCTCGCGAAACGCGCGCGCGAGGAGAACTGGGCGGACGCCGTAGCCGGCGACATGGAGCGGCACTACTCGCCAGGACGCACCTGGGAAGCGGTTGGCCGCGGCATCGCCAATCTGCTGACGCTGGGAGACGTGCTCGACGTGGCATCGGGCGATGGCGTGCTCGCGGAACTTCTCGCGCCGCATGCGCGTTCGATCCACTGCGTGGATTCGAGCGCGCGCGTAATCGGCGCCGCGCGCGAGCGACTCAAGCCACTGACCAACGTGGTGGTGGCGCTTGGCGACATGCATGACTTGCGCTTTGACGACGAGAGTTTCGATGTGGTGCTGCTCATGCATGCGCTCACTTACAGCGACAAGCCCGCGAGTGCGCTGGCGGAAGCCGCGCGCGTGCTCCGGCCGGGTGGCAAGGTGCTCGCCACGACACTTGTGCGACACGCGCACAAGCGCGCGGTGGAACCCTTCGATCACCGCAATCTTGGCTTTACCGTCGAGGAGCTCGGCAAGCTCGCGCGCAAGGCCGGCATCGCCGTGCTGCGCTGCGCACCGAGTTCGCGCGAGCGGCGGCCACCGCATTTCGAGGTGTTGACGTTGTTTGGAGTCAAACGATGAAAGTATTGCCGTGGCTCAAATCAGATCGGGTTGCGCGCCTCGAAGCTGCACTCGACCGGCGCATTCTCATCCTCGACGGCGCCATGGGCACGATGATCCAGCGCCATCCCCTCACTGAAACAGACTTTCGCGGCGAGCGTTTCACGCAGGGCTTCGACGCATCGCAGGAAATTCCGCAGCATGCGCATGACGAGAGTTGCGGCTGTTCACGCGACCAGCGCGGTAACAACGATCTCCTGAGTCTCACGCGCCCGGAAATCATCGCGGACATCCATTCCCAGTATCTGGCGGCGGGTGCGGACCTCATCGAGACCAACACCTTCAACAGCACGTCGATCAGCCTTGCCGACTACGGGCTTGCGCATCTCGCGCGCGAGTTCAACGTGGTGGGCGCAAGCCTCGCGCGCGCGGCATGCGACGCCGCAGAAGCAGCGCAACCCGGACGCTCGTGCTTCGTGGTCGGCGTGCTGGGACCGACCAATCGCACCGCGTCGATGAGTCCCGACGTCAACCGGCCGGGCTTTCGTGCGATCTCCTTCGACGAATTGCGCATCGCCTATCGCGAAGCCACCGATGGATTGATAGAAGGCGGCGCCGATCTGCTGATGGTCGAGACGGTGTTCGAC
>JBKJND010000328.1:0-10416 GCA_046596095.1 Ahniellaceae bacterium
CGCCCGCTCTTGATCCATTCCGCGAGGCGGCTGCGCGAATATTCAGGGAACAGATCGGCCAAAGCCTGGTCAAAGCGCGACCCGCCGAGCGCATCGGTCACAATCGCGACCTTGGCCGACGTATTCACTGCTGCTTCCACTTCCACGGGTGAAGACCCCATCTCGACTGCTGCCTCAAGAGATTCCGCTATGATTTCACACCCGTTGCTTTCGCAACCCTGCCCGCCCCTGGAACCCTCGCGCATGCGCTTTCGCGTTGTCGCTCTGCTCCTGCCCTTGCTGCTCGCAAGCCTTGTTGTCACCGGTTGCGGCGGCAAGAAGCGCCTCGATGCGGTCGAAGTGCTGCCCGTCGAAGAACTTTACGCCGAAGGTAAACGCTCGCTCGACAACGGCAACACCGATCGCGCCGAGCGGTATCTGCAGCGCCTCGTCGCGCGCTTCCCCTACGGCGAATACTCGGAGCTGGCTCAGCTCGACCTCGCCTACGCACAGTACCGCGAACGGAAGTACGAAGAGGGGTATTCGAGCGTCAATCGTTTCATCAAGCTGTATCCCGCGCATCGCAACATCGACTATGCGTACTACTTGCGCGGTTTGATAAATTTCGACCGGCAGTCGGGCCTGCTCTCGCGCTGGATCGAGTCGGATTACACGCGCCGCGACCTCAATCACGCGCGACAGTCGTTCCAGGATTTTGGCCAGCTGCTCAAGCGCTACCCGAACAGTCGATATGTGCCGGAAGCCCGGCAGCGCATGGTGCATCTGCGCAACGGCCTCGCGCAGGGCGAGCTCAATACCGCGCTGTTCTATTTCCGGCGCGACGCGCACATCGCCGCGATCAACCGGGCACAGTTCCTGGTCGAGAATTACGAAGAGACGCCGCAGGCCGGCGACGCGCTCGCGATCATGACCGAAAGCTACGCGCGCCTAGGCCGCACCCAGCAATCGAAAGACGCGCGCAAGGTACTCGTCGCCAACTATCCGAATCACCCGTACCTCAGCGGTGACCGCTGGCCGGCCCGCCGCAAACTGTGGTGGCAACTCGTCCCCATGATCGGCGAGGCAAGAGCTGGGTGAGCGGGTGTTTGTCGCGGCACTGCCGCGACCCCGCGAACGCACGCACATGGATGTGCGGGCCGGACGCCAAGCCGCAGGGACGCCTGCTTGCCTCGAATCGTTTTGCACGTTCGCGCTTTACTGCCGCGCGCTGCAAGCCGCCCATACGCGAGTGTCCGATCGGGCAGTTCAAGCTTGGGAGCTGAACCCCTACGGGGCGACCTGAGGATCTCCCCCATCATTCCTCAATTCGGATCTCTGCCTAGCTTTCGAATTCACGGTCGACAGCACCCTAAGCGCGAACGCCCCCGACAATGTTCTGACGAAACTTGAGGTCAGGTGATCTGCGTCCCGGAACACGATCATGTCGCCTAACTGCGCCGAGCATTGACCCGACGGACATACGACATCGCTCAAGTCCGCGACTCTCACTTTGGGAAACGGAGCTGCGGCGCGCAAGATCGATTCTCGGACAGTTGCCGCTTCAGGATCAAATACGGTCGCGCTGCAAGTCACCGGAGATGCACCCAGAAACTCAAGCGTCCAGGACCGGCGCGCCAGGCAACGCAATCCGTTGAACGGTAACCTCGGAGACCTTTGCACAACGACGATGTCGGCGTCTATGCGGGTCAGCGATCTCAATATGTCGGAGGTTCCCGCCTCCATGTTTGCGTCGGAATACTCGTATCCTCCGGCGGAGCCAACGATGACCAGATCGGGCTTCGCTCCGAGTAGAAACTCGATCGCACTGTCTCTCCACTCGGAGCACTCGGTAAAGGGGCGGCGCAGACGTGCGTAAAAATATGGCAGGTCGATCATCGGACAGGCCGACTTCGTCAATACGAGAACACGTAGATCACCGCTGACGATTCCAGCTTCCAACGCCGGAAACCACTGCGCGACCAGGCTGTCGCCGAACAGCGCGACCGTTCGACTTGCATCCTCTTTGCCGAAGTAGCAGGGCTGCACCCGCGCCGAGTGAAACCAGTCGTCGCAGGCAAATCGGTAAATTATCGGCACGTCGCCGGTGGCAGCCGCAATCTTCATCTGCGAAGGGGTCGACTTCCATTGTTTAGCGGCATGACTCCATGCGAGAGAAACGACAACGCCTGCGGTCGCGATTGCCAGCGCTGACGCGAGCACGATCGATGGACGCTTGCGCAAAGCCATTGACTGCCTGATCGGTGCCTCGACTGCTCGATGCGCCATGCAGGCGAGTGCAAAAGAAATCCCCACGAGCAGCAAATTCCAGCGCACATCGTCGTGCGGCACAAACATGGCGCCGAGGATGAGCGTTGGCCAGTGCCACAAATACCATGAGTAGGAGACCGCCCCGATCGCCTGCATTGCCCTCGTGGATAGCAACATCCCTGCACCGCCTGGTGCCTGCGCACCGATCAGCACCAAAGCGGTCGCGAACGACGGAAGCCAGGCCCAAAAACCTGGAAAACGCATTTTTCCGTCAATGATCAAAGAGGCAGCAATGATGGCCAGCAGCCCGACCCACCCGGCAGCCGCAAGCGCTCGATTCCGCGCAACTCGGGTCTGTAGGCCCCGTGAGTTTCCGATTAAAACCGAAGGCCGCGTTTGCACGAGCAGCGCGAAAGCACCTAGCGCAAACTGCCAGGCGCGAGAGAAGGGCATGTAGAAGCCGAGTTCAGGTGTGGCAAACGTCAGCAGCAGGGACAACGGCATGCCAATGGCGAGTAGCGCGACCATCACCCGGATCAATTGCTGCTTCTGCTCCTCCACGTTCGTTCGTCCGGCGCGACGCAGAAAAATCAGCAGCAACGCCGGCCATGCAAGATAGAACTGTTCCTCAACGCCCAGAGACCAACTGTGGAGGAAGAGACTGGTTTTTTCGTCGGGCGCGAAGTAATCGATCGCCTGGAACGCGAAATAGAAATTGCTTGACCACGTAAGCGCAGAGGCCCCGCTGGCCGCCTGTGCGCCGTGCTCACTGGGCGCGAGCAACAACATCGCTGCGACCCAGACAACCGCCACCATGAGCGCTAATCCAGGCAGCAGTCGCTGTATGCGTCTTGCGTAGAACTTCTTCAGATCAATCGACCCGCAGTGATTCCATTCACCCAGCAGCAAACCGGTGATCAAGTATCCCGACAGCACAAAAAAAACGTCAACGCCGACAAAACCCCCTTCAAACCAGCGAATTTTTGCGTGGGCCGCAACGACGATCAGAATTGCGACGGCGCGTAGCCCTTCGATATCGGGGCGAAACTCTCCGGCAGCCGTTGCTGCTATCCGCGCATGCACTCAGCTTCGCCAGCCGTTGGTGATGGGGTAGCGGCGTTCGCGGCCGAAGGCGCGGGAGCCGAGTTTCGGACCGGGCGCGGACTGGCGGCGTTTCCATTCGGCGCGGCGCACGAGTTTCAGCACACGCGTGACCGTCGCCGCATCGAAACCGCCCTTGATAATCTGGGCAGCGTCTTGTGTCTCTTCGACATGCAGCCGCAAGATTGCGTCGAGCATTGGGTACGGCGGTAGGGAATCGTCATCGCGCTGATCGGGCCGCAGTTCCGCAGAAGGTGCACGCTCGATCACGGCGTTTGGAATCGCCTCGTCTGCTCCAGTTGGCTGTTGCGCATTGCGCCAACGACAAAGCTCATAGACCTCGGTCTTGTAGAGGTCCTTGATCGGCGCGAAACCGCCGCACATGTCGCCGTAGATTGTCGCGTAGCCGACGGCATACTCGCTCTTGTTGCCAGTAGTCAGCACGAGTTGTCCGAACTTGTTGGACATCGCCATCAGCAGCGCGCCACGCGTGCGCGATTGCAGGTTTTCTTCGGTTGTGTCGGTTGAGCGATCCTTGAATTCGCCTTGCAGCGCGTCCAGAAATCCCCCGAAGGGCAGTTCGATAGGAATGGTTGCGAGCGCAGCCCCGAGCGTCCGGACCTGCGCTTCGGCAAGCGAATTGCTGACCTCTGCGGTGTAGCGCGACGGCATGCGCACAGCGGTGACGTTATGCGCGCCGAGGGCATCGCACGCGAGCGCCAGCACCAGCGCCGAATCTACGCCGCCCGAAAGTCCCAGAATGACCGTGCGGAATCCGTTCTTGCCGCAGTAATCGCGCAGCGCGCGGACAATCGCACGATAGGACTGCGCGGCGCGCGTTTCATCGGGATCGATGGGCCAGTCGACCGGAGCGAACTTTCGCGTCTCGCGATCGAACTCGGCGGTCAACCAGCAGTCCTCGAATGCATTGGCCGACGCGGAAAGATGCCCATCGCCATCGGCGAGAATCGATCCACCGTCGAACACCATTTCGTCCTGGCCGCCGACGAGATTGAGATAAGCGATGGCGATGCCGCTTTCGCTGGTGCGTTGACGCAGGAGCGCGTCGCGATGGATGCCCTTGTCGTGCTCAAAAGGGGAAGCATTGATCGACACGACGAGCTCGGCGCGTTCCAGCGCCACGGCGGCTAGTGGTTCGGCAAACCAGAGGTCTTCGCAGATCACCAGGCCGACGCGCACGCCATCGACATCGAATACACACACGCCATCGTCGGCCGCAAAGTACCTTCGCTCGTCGAATACAGCGTAGTTCGGCAATTCGCGCTTGCCGTAGGTCTGCGCGACACGTCCATCACGCAGCACGCTCGCAGCGTTGTACACCACGCTACCGGCTGATTGCGGGTGGCCGACCACTGCCACGATGCCGGTGGCGGCGCTTGCGACTTCGTGCAGCGCCGCCTCGCAAGTCGCGAGGAATCCCGGGCGCAGCAACAAGTCCTCGGGCGGATAGCCGCACAAAGCGAGTTCCGGAAACACCACTAGCGCCGCCCCAAGCCGATCGCGCGCCTCCACGATCATCGCCGCTATGCGCCGCGCATTGCCGGCAACATCCCCGACGATGAAATCAAACTGCGCCAGCGCGATCCGCATTTGAGCTTCGCTCAGCGCTTTGCCAAGCGCTCGGCGAGAGTTTTTCCGAGGTCGGCCGGAGATCGCACGATGGTGGCGCCTGCGGATTGCAGCGCCTCGAACTTGGCCTCGGCCGTACCCTTGCCACCGGAGATGATCGCGCCGGCGTGACCCATGCGCTTGCCGACCGGCGCGGACGCGCCCGCAATAAAGGCAACAACGGGTTTGGTCACGTATTCGCTGATGAAATCCGCGGCTTCTTCCTCGGCGCTGCCTCCAATCTCGCCCACCATGATGATGCCGAGCGTCTGCGGATCGTCCTGGAACAGCTGCAATGCGTCGATAAAACTGAGGCCATGAATTGGATCCCCACCGATGCCGATACAGGTGCTCTGGCCGAGTCCGGCGTTGGTCGTCTGGAATACGGCTTCGTACGTCAACGTACCCGAACGCGAGACGATGCCGACGGAGCCGGGCTTGTGAATGTGGCCCGGCATGATGCCGATCTTGCACTCGCCGGGCGTGATGATGCCCGGACAGTTTGGACCGATGAGAATCGCATCGGGATAGTGCGCCAGCGCGTGCTTCACCTTCAGCATGTCGAGCACCGGGATGCCTTCGGTGATCGCGACGATCACGCGGATGCCGGCCTCGGCGGCTTCAAGAATCGCATCGGCCGCGAACGGCGGCGGCACGAAGATCATGCTGGCATCGGCGCCGGTTTCGTCGACCGCGTCCTGCACGGTGTTGAACACCGGCAGGCCGATATGTTCGCTGCCGCCCTTGCCGGGCGTCACGCCGCCAACGAGTTTGGTGCCGTAGTCGAGCGCCTGCTCGGAATGGAACGTACCCTGCTGGCCAGTGAAGCCCTGGCAGATGACCTTGGTGCTTTTGTTGACCAGAACGCTCATCGAATTTGTTCCGTGATGGAATGTGGGGGTTCCCCCTCTCCCCGCTTGCGGGGAGAGGGTGCCCGAAGCGCGGGTGAGGGGCGAAGTGCTCGCGAAGAGCGCCCCTCATCCGCCTTCGGTACCTTCTCCCCGTTGGCACGGGGAGAAGGAAACAGCAAAAGCGTCACGCGCGGGCCGCCGCGACGGCTTTCGCGGCCGCGTCGTTGAGATCGGTTGCCGGCGTAATCTTGAGGCCGGAATTTGCCAGTAGCTCACGGCCCTGCTCGACGTTGGTGCCTTCAAGCCGCACCACCACGGGAATCTCGAGCCCCACTTCCTTGACCGCCGCGATGATGCCGTCGGCGATGAGGTCGCAACGCACGATGCCGCCAAAAATATTGACCAGGATCGCCTCGACCTTGTCCGAAGACAGGATCAACTTGAACGCCTCGGTCACGCGTTCCTTGGTGGCGCCGCCACCTACGTCGAGAAAGTTCGCGGGCTCGCCACCCGCCAGTTTGATCACGTCCATCGTGGCCATCGCGAGGCCGGCGCCATTGACCATGCAGCCAATATTGCCGTCCATCTGCACGTAGTTGAGATTGTGGTCTGCGGCCTTGGCTTCCGCCGCGTCTTCCTGCGTGATGTCGCGCATCGCCTCGATATCGGGATGCCGGAACAAGGCGTTCTCGTCGGCATTGACCTTGCCATCGAGCGCCATGAGATCGCCGGTTCCGACGATCGCCAGGGGATTGAGTTCGATCAGCGACAGATCAAGCGCGACGAACATCCGATACACGCCGTCCATGATCTTCACCAGCTGACCGACCTGCTTGAGCGTCAGCCCCATGTCGAAGCCGAGCTTGCGCGACTGGTACGGCATGAGGCCGGCAACCGAGTCGACGATGATGGTGTGGATGTCCTCGGGCGTGTCGCGGGCGACCTGCTCGATGTCGACGCCACCGTGCTTCGACGCGATGAACGTGATCGCCTTGGTTGCACGATCCACCAGTACCGAGAGATACAACTCTTTCTTGATCGGCATCGCCGGCGCGATGAGGACTTCGTTGACCGGCAGCGCGCGACCGCCCGATTGATACGTGATCATCTGTGTGCCGAGCATGGCTGCAGCGGCGTCGCGCGCGGCTTCCGGCGACTTCACCAGCTTGACGCCGCCCGCCTTGCCGCGGCCACCGGCGTGGATCTGGGCTTTCACCATCCACTCGTCGCCGCCGAGCGCGCGCGCAGCCTCCATTGCTTCTTCGCCAGTTCTGGCGACACGCCCTGCCGGCACCGCAATGCCAAAATCGGCGAACAGCTTCTTCGCCTGGTACTCGTGGAAATTCATGCCTTGTTTCCTGCGATGTCGCCCCACGCGGAGCGGCGGGACAGTGTGAGGACGCGATTGCGGCGCGGCGAATTCGCCAGCGCAACGCGGGCGCGCATTGTCCTATCTCGCGCCGCGCGAAGGAAGCCCATTGCGCAACCCTATACTGATGGCCACAAGAGAACCCCTCTCCCCTCGGGGTGATTGAGCGCGTTGGCGAGCACTGCTCGCGCGCGCAATCACGCGCGTGAGGGCCGGGGAGGGGTAGGGGTGAGGGGCCGAGCTCGCGTCGAGGCAGCTGTTTGTCGTCGAGGCAACTTCGGGACCTCATCCGGCGCTGCGCGCCTCCTTCTCCCGACGGGAGAAGGAGAAAGTGCGCGGCGTACGTCGAGGACCCTAACGCTTGAACGCTTTCGCGCCGAAGACGCCGTACATGCTGCCGCTGCGCATCTCGCAGCTGGCGACGGTGAGCGCGCGTGAGGCGAATTTTTTCAGCCTGTACCGGATCCTGCAGGCAGCCGTGCTCGCGGCGCTGTGTTTTGGTGCGGGCGGCGGCGCGATCATCGGCTTGACCGCGCCCAACATTGCACGTGTCGCGGTGCTCGCTTACCTGCTGCTGGCGCCGTTGCTGTGGCTCGCCGAACGCAAGTCAACGCGCTCGAAAGTACTGATCGTGCGCGGCGGCCTGCTCGTGGACATTCTCGTTGCGGGCATCATGGTTGCCGTCAGCGAGGGTGTCGACTCCGGTATCGCCACTCTGATGGTGATTACCGTTGCCTGCGCTGCACTGCTTTTTCCCCTGCGTTGGGCGTTGGTATACGCGGCGCTCGCGTCCATCGTGGCGGTCATCGCCACGATATCTGCGTACGGATCCGGAGCCGAGCCGTTGCAGTGGGCCCAAGCGGGATTTTTCATCGCGACCTACGTGGCGGTTGCTTTGCTCGGACAAATCCTGCGCCAACAGACTGCGGCGGCGCGCACTCTGGTCGAAGAACAGGAATCGGGCCTGGCGCGCATGGCCGAACTCAACGCGCACGTTATCCGCCGCATGCGCACCGGCGTGATCGCGGTCGATCGCGACAATCGGTTGCTTCTCCACAATCAGGCGGCGATGCAGCTGGTAGGCCAGCCGCTTGTCGATGGTGCTCCCTTGTTCGACGCGTCGCCTGCTCTGACGGAAAAACTGCGCAACTGGCGCGATCAAGGTGCGGGACAACCCGCGCCGCTCAGCCTCGCCGCGGAAGGCGCGCCGGTGCGACCTCGCTTTGTGCGTCTGACCAGTGGCGCCGATGACATCACGCTCGCATTTCTCGACGACACGTCGCTGGTCTCACGCGAGGCGGAATCGTTGACGTTGACCTCGCTCGGGCGACTGGCAGCCAGCATCGCGCACGAAATCCGCAACCCGCTTGCGTCGATCAGCTACGCCTCGCAACTTCTGGACGAGTCCGAAACGATCGATCTGGCCGACCAACGCATGGTCGAGATCATCCGCGATCAGTGCCAGCGCCTCAACGGCATCGTGGACAACGTGCTGCATCTCGCGCGGCGCGAACGCTCGCAACCGGAAATGCTCAACCTCGGCGAGTGGGTCGCCAACCAGTGGCAGCGCCATCAGCAACTCCAACCCCTCGTGGGCGACGACCAGGTGACGATCAAGCTGCCGAAGGACAAGATTTCGGTACTGGTCGATGCGAGCCAGCTGGAGCAGGTGCTGGCCAATCTCCTGCAAAACGCCCTGCGCTACGGTCGGCTGCCCCAGGAGCCCGCGCGCATCGTGGTGGCAGTGAGTCTCGATGCGCGGGGACTGCCGCAACTGGAAGTGATCGATCGCGGGCCCGGCGTACCGCAAAAGCTGGTCGACCGCGTGTTCGAACCGTTCTTCACAACTCACGAACACGGCACCGGGCTTGGACTTTATCTCGCACGCCAGCTGTGCGAAACCAACGATGCGCGGCTGACTTATGCGCCCGTGGCCGGCGGCGGCGGCTGCTTCCGCATCCAGTTCCCGGCAACGCACGCCTTCACCGCTGCGACCCGCGACACGGGCGAAATGCCGGCGCTGACTTTGCCGTCGCACTGATTTTTCGGTGGCAGCGCGCGCCGACTTGCTAGGATTCGCACACTACTCGCGGCGATCAGGGGACTCATGCGACGGCGCGCACTGGTGGTGGACGATGAGCCGAGCATCCGCGAGCTGGTGTCGATCACGCTGGGCCGCCTTGGCCTCGACGTCGATACGGCAGCCACGGTTTCCGACGCGCGCGCGTTGCTGGGCGAGAACGCCTACTCGCTGTGCCTGACCGACATGCGGCTGCCGGATGGCACCGGCCAGCAGCTCGTCGAGCATGTCGCCAAGGCGCATCCCCAGTTGCCCATTGCTGTCATCACCGCGTTCGGCAACTTGCAGGATGCCGTCATCGCGCTCAAGGCCGGCGCATTCGATTTCGTGTCGAAACCCGTCGATCTCGCGGTGTTGCGCCGGCTGGTTCAAGCAGCGCTGAAACTGGCGGATACAAAACGCGCCGACGGCGACGGCTCTGGCGCCGATCAACGCCTGCTGGGCGATTCACCCGCCATGCGCGACTTGCGCGCGTTGATCGCCAAGGTTGCGCGCAGCCAGGCCCCCGTCTACATCAGCGGCGAATCCGGTTCCGGCAAGGAGCTGGTGGCAAGACTGATCCACGAATCCGGCCCGCGCACCGGCGCACCCTTCGTGCCCGTCAACTGCGGCGCCATTCCCACCGAGCTCATGGAGAGCGAATTCTTCGGCCACGTCAAAGGCAGCTTCACCGGGGCACACGCCGAGAAACAGGGCCTGTTCGCCGCTGCGAGTGGCGGCACCTTGTTCCTGGACGAGGTCGCGGACCTCCCGCTGCACATGCAAGTCAAGCTGCTGCGCGCGATCCAGGAAAAGTCCGTGCGCCCGGTCGGCGCCAATCGCGAAGTGTCCGTGGACGTGCGCCTGCTCAGCGCCACGCATCGCGATCTCACCAGTGAAGTCGCGGCGGGGAAATTCCGGCAGGACCTCTTCTACCGCATCAACGTCATCGAACTGCGCGTGCCTCCGCTGCGCGATCGCGGCGATGACATCCTCTCGATGTCCGCTGCCTTCCTCGCGCGCCACGCGCAGGAGCTGGGACTGGACGGCCTGCATCTGAGCCAGGGCGCCCGCGAGGCGCTCCTCGCCTACCCCTTCCCCGGCAACGTGCGCGAACTGGAAAACATTCTGGAACGAGCGGTGGCACTCAGTGAAGGCAC
>JBKJND010000389.1:0-3036 GCA_046596095.1 Ahniellaceae bacterium
GCCCAGCCAACAACACCATCCAGGTCGACGGCGTTGCCGAAGAGGTGTCCCTCAAGGCATTTCTTTTGCAGGCGGTGCTGTGGCTCCCGCTCGCGTTTTTTCTCTGGTTCGTGCTGCGCACCGTGGCGGTGTACCCCGTGGTGCGCATGGTGGCCGCCGTGCTGACGGGGTGGCTACCGGATGTCTTCTCCGGCGCCAGTCAGAATTTCCATACCATCGATGTCGACACCTTGTTGCCCGCGCCCGGACAGTTCGACGCGGAAGGCCGGCAAGGACTCATCACGCTGACGTCGAATGCCTTGCAATACGCCTACGGCATGCCGGTCTTGATCGGATTGGTGATGGCGACACCGATGACCTGGACGCGCACGTTCGTGCAACTCGCGATCGGCTCTGCGGTGCTGATCCCGATGCAGGCGTTTGGCGTCACCACCGAACTGCTGAAGATCGTGGCGTTCGATACAGGGCCGGATGGCGCCGCAGCGCTCGCGGCCAACGGGGTATCGCCCAATGCGCTCGCGCTTGCTTACCAGTTCGGCTATTTGATCCTCCCCGCACTTACGCCGATCGTGTTGTGGATTCTCATGAATCGACCCTTCATCGAGGCGCTGCGGATCCCCCCTGAGGATTTCGAGCCGAATAGGGAACCGTCGCCGGTAACGTCGGTCGATGTTCACGCACCTCTGGAATCCACGCGCAATGAATGACGCAGCACTCATCGAGGCCGCCCCTGAACTTGAGACTTTGAGCGAACTCGAACAGCGCATCTGCGCTGGGCTTACGCTGCGCGGTCGCTTGCGCGACGCCGATCTGGTGCGCGCGCGCAAGCTCTACGCGGAAAATCCCGAAGGCGGTTTCATCGCCTTCATGACGCGGCTCGGGCTTTTGTCCGAGCGCGATGCGGCGGAAGGCGTTGCCGATGTCCTGCAACTGCCGCTGGTGACGAGCAAGGAGTTTCCTGATGCGCCGCCTGCCGGCGTCAACGTGTCGACGCGCTTTCTCAAGCAATATCACGTGGTGCCGATTGGCGAGAGCGACGACGAGGTGACCCTGCTGGTCGCCGACCCGCAGGACCGGTTCGCGGTGGAGGCGTTCGGTCTTGCCGTGGAGCGCAAGGTTGCGGTCAAGGTCGGTTTGCGCGCCGAGATCGACGATCTTATCGAGCGCTTCTACGGCGCGGGCCGCAGCGCCATGGGTGCCATCGTCGAGAGCGTCGGCGACGACACCGGACGCGACGAGGACGACGTCGAACATCTGCGCGATCTTGCTTCCGAGGCGCCCGTCATTCGTCTGGTCAACCTCGTCATCCAGCGCGCAGTGGAAGCGCGTGCGTCCGATATCCACATCGAGCCGTTCGAATCGCGTCTCAAGGTGCGCTATCGCATCGACGGCGTGCTTGGCGAGGTCGAGTCGCCGCCCGCCAATCTCACCGCCGCAGTGATCTCGCGCATCAAGATCATGGCCAAGCTCAACATCGCCGAGCGACGCCTGCCGCAGGACGGCCGCATCATGTTGCGCGTGCAGGGCAAGGAGCTTGACCTGCGTGTGTCGACGGTGCCGACCGCTCATGGCGAGTCGGTGGTGATGCGTATCCTCGATCGCGAGTCGATCGTGTTCGACTTCAAGAATCTCGGTTTCACCGACCAGTTCCTGCCGCAGTTCATCAAGGTGCTGCAGCAGCCGCACGGGATCCTGCTCGTGACCGGCCCGACCGGCTCGGGCAAGACCACCACGCTCTATACCGCGCTGTCGCAGCTCAACACGCCCGACGTCAAGATCATCACCGTCGAGGATCCGGTCGAATACCAACTCGAAGGCGTCAACCAGATCCAGGCGAAACCCTCCATCGGTCTGGATTTTTCGCATGCACTGCGTTCGATCGTGCGCCAGGATCCGGACATCATCATGATCGGCGAGATGCGCGATCTCGAAACCGCGCGGATCGCGATCCAGTCGGCGCTCACGGGTCACCTGGTGCTGTCGACGCTGCATACCAACAACGCCGCTGGCGGCATCACGCGCATGCTCGACATGGGCGTTGAGGACTACATGTTGACTTCAACCGTCAATGGCATCCTGGCTCAAAGATTGGTGCGCATGCTGGAGCCCACGCACTCGGAAAAGTACGAACCGCTACCTGAAGTGATTGCGGAGTTCGGGTTACGCCGATTCCAACCCGAAGGCACGATTTACCTGTATCGCCCCAAGCCTTCGCCACTTACGTCGACGGGCTACCTCGGACGCACCACCATCATGGAGTTCCTGGTGATGAACGACGCGATGCGCCGTCTCGTGATGCAGCACGCTGGCATGGGGGAGCTTGAGAACGCCGCGCGCGAACACGGCATGCGCACCATGTACGAAGACGGTCTGGTCAAGGCCATGGCCGGCGTCACCACCATCGAAGAAGTCATGCGCGTCACGCAGGACAGCTAGCGCTAAAACGATTCCCGCAGTGCTGCACTTCTTCCCTCTCCCTGCGGGAGAGGGACCGAGGGAGAGGGTTACATTTCGGCATACAACTAACGATCACCCGCTCACCCCTATCCGCAATGCACGATTCCCGCCTTCCGAACAATCCAGCCTCTGCGTGGTCCATGTGCAGGACTTCAACGCTCGTTTCGTAGCATCATGCGCTCCTGCGCACTTTCCTCTTCCACTCTCTCGTCACCATCATTCGATTTTTCAAAGGAGTTGGCATGTTCCGTCGTTCAATGCTTGTAGCCGCACTCGTCGCGACCTCGTTTGCATTCACCGTGCAGGCGCAACCAGCCAAAACCGCTGCGGCAAAACCCGCTGGGAAATCAGCCGCGATGTCTGCAGCCCCGTCTACCGCGCACCCTCGGGTTGTGCTCCACACCAACATGGGCGACATCACCCTCGAACTGGACGCTGCAAAGGCGCCCAAGTCCACCGCCAATTTCCTGCAGTACGTTAAGGAAAAGCACTACGACGGCACCGTCTTCCACCGCGTGATCAAGGACTTCATGGTGCAGGGCGGCGGATTCACCCGCGACCTCAACCAGAAACCGACAC
>JBKJND010000204.1:0-7306 GCA_046596095.1 Ahniellaceae bacterium
GTTGCGCGGCGTCTTCTGATGCTGGTCGATGTTGACCTTGGCGACCTTGAGACGGCCGGCGTAGGTCTTGGCCACTTCGTCCAGCATCGGCGCGATCATCTTGCAGGGTCCGCACCATTCCGCCCAGAAATCCACCAGCACCGGCTCGACTGAATTGAGGACCTCGGCATCGAAATCGTTGTCGCCGACGTGGCAGATGAGGTCGCTCATGCGGTACTCCTGGGTGAGGGTTGGGCCGGCTGCGCTACAATCGCACGCTTAGGCCCGGGGCCAGCGCGCCTGTTCGCGAACATTGTCCGGATTGGCAGTCCAGGACGATCCCTCGATTGTGGTGACCCCCCCGAGCCGATTCAAGCCGCGCGTTGACGCGCGTTCACTCCCGGGCCGTCGTTGCGCGTTTTTACGCCCGCGCCGCCTAAAGCACCTCTCACTTCGGATCCGCATGACTCTCGCCGCAATCCCCATCGCCGATAACGACTCCAAGCCCCTCACCGAACTTCGGTTCGATACCCTCGACCTGCACCCGATGCTGGCTGCAGGCCTGCGCGACGCCGGCTTCGAGTTCGCGACGCCGATCCAGGAGCTGACCTTGCCGCTGGCGCTCGCCGGCCGCGATGTCGCAGGCCAGGCGCAGACGGGCACCGGCAAGACGCTGGCGTTCCTGGTCGCAATGATCAACCGCCTGTTGACGCGCCCCGCACTGGCCGAACGCAAACCCGAAGATCCGCGCGCCTTGATTCTTGCGCCGACGCGCGAACTCGCGATCCAGATCCACAAGGACGCGATGCAGTTCGCGTCGAACACGGGTCTCCGCTTCGCGCTGATTTACGGCGGCGTCGATTACGAGAAGCAGCGCGAGCTGCTGCAAAAAGGCGTCGACGTCATCATCGCGACGCCGGGGCGCCTCATCGACTACGTCAAACAGCACAAGGTCGTGTCGCTGCACGCCTGCGAAGTGTGCGTGCTCGACGAAGCCGACCGCATGTTCGATCTCGGCTTCATCAAGGACATCCGTTTTCTGTTGCGGCGCATGCCGATCCGCACCGAACGGCAGACGCTGCTGTTCTCGGCGACGTTGTCGCATCGCGTGCTGGAGCTCGCCTACGAGCACATGAACGAGCCCGAAAAGGTCACGGTCGAGACCGAGTTCGTGACCGCCGATCGCGTACGTCAGTCGGTGTACTTCCCCGCCAACGACGAGAAGATTTCCTTGCTGATTGGTCTGCTCAATCACATGGACGCGAGCCGCACGATGGTGTTCGTCAACACCAAGATCTGGGCCGAGAAGATCGCCAACGCGCTTGAGCGCAAGCACTTCCGCGTGGCGCTGCTGTCGGGCGACGTGCCGCAGACCAAACGCGAACGTTTGCTCAAGAAGTTCCAGAGCGGCGACGTGCAGGTGCTGGTCGCGACCGATGTCGCCGCGCGCGGCCTGCACATCGACGACGTCTCGCACGTGTTCAACTTCGATTTGCCGCAGGACGCGGAAGACTACGTGCACCGCATTGGGCGCACCGCACGGCTCGGCGCCGAGGGCGACGCGATCAGTTTCGCCTGCGAGCGTTATGCGTTTTCGTTGCCCGCGATCGAGGAATTCATCGGTCAGAAGTTGCCCGTGGTTGCTGTCGATCCCGCGATGCTGGTATCGGTTGCGCGCACACCGCTCGAGTCTTCGGAGAAAATGTCGGCCTCGGACGATCCATCCGATGTCATGCCGCGACACATCCGCGAGAAGCAGGCTCTGCGCGGCGGCGGCGGCGCCAGCGGCGCGGGCAGTGGCTCCCGTTCGCGCACAGGTTCAACCTCGCGCACACGCAGCGGTGCTGCTTCTGGCGCAGCCGGCAACCGCACCCACACGCGGTCCGACCACGCCGAACCCGTCGCGGGTGCGCCGCACGCCGAGGCGGACGCTGCGTCGAATGTTCCGCGCACCCGCGCTCCACGCCGCGCGCCAAACGATTCCGCGAATGCGGAGCAGAACGCAGCGGCCGGTGCGGCGCCGAAGACCCAACGCGTCGCCAACACCGATCCTGCGGTGGACGGCACACCGACGGATGGTTTGAAAAAACGGCGCCGTCGCGGCGGTCGCGGACGCAATCGCGCCCGCGACGGAGCAACGGATGTCGAGGCGACGTCGGGCGCAACGCGTAACCAAAATGACAAGCGCGCCGGCAACGACGCGAATCCGGCGCGCGCCCCAGCGACTCGATCCTCGAGGTCACGCGCGAAGTCGACGGGCCCAACCGCGCCAGCGAGCCCTGGCATTCTGGGCAAGATCAAGCACAGCCTTGGCCTTCTCGCGCGCGGGCTCGGCCTCGGCAAGAAACCTTGAACCAGGAGCAGATCTTCTGTTCTCTTCCCCTTCCGGGAGAACTCAAACACATCGCCGTCCGCAGCCCCCTCTCCCGGAGGGAGAGGGGCTCCAAGCTTGGTAGGCTTGCGGGGTGAACGCTGACATTCCCCCCACATGAACCTCGATCTTCGCGACTGGTTGCTGCACGACGCGCGCGCGCGGCCGTTGGCGATCGCGGTCGTGGCGATCGCCGCAGCGGCGTGTCTGTACCTGCTGGTGCAATGGCTGTGGCTGGTGCTGCGCTGGAGCGATGACGAAGTGCCGATGGCTGTGCCCACTGCACAATCAGTGCCGATAGCCGCGCCCACGGATCGACTGTCGCGGCTGCATTTGTTCGGCACCTCCGTACCCCTCATTGACCAGCGCTCGCTGGCCGACAATGCGCCTGATTCTTCATCGCAGCTCGTGTTACGCGGAGTCTTCGCGGCCAGCGACCCGCGTGCAGGCCGCGCGATCATCGCGGGCCCGGACCAGAAGGAAGGCCACTACGCGGTGGGTGCCGAGCTGCCTGGGCATGTCGAGCTGGCCGGTGTGTACGCCGATCGCGTGGTGATCTCGAATGGCGGCGTACTCGAAGTGTTGCGGCTGCCGCGGCAAGGCGGAGCAATAAGCACACCGGCCTCCGGCAACTCTACGCGCGGCGTTTCGCCTTCGGCCATGCCCGCTGCCAACCCGGCCGCCACCGCACCGCCCGGGGATTTGCTGGCGGGCGCAGGTAGTGCCGCGCCGTTGATGGCGCCCATGCCCGCCGGTGCATTCGGCGCGGCTGCCACCGGACTCGGTATCGATCCCACTACGCTTGCGCGCGATGTGCGCCTTGAACCCGTCATTGCGGACGGCAAGCAAACCGGTGTGCGCGTGGTCAGCAGCAACGCGGCGCTGCTTGAAAAGCTCGGCCTGCAGCCCGGCGATGAGGTGACCTCGGTCAACGGCATCGCGCTCGACAATCCGCTGCGCGGCGTTGAAGTCATGCAGGCGCTGGGCTCGGCGCAAAGCGCCAACATCACCGTCAAGCGCGGCGGCCAGCAGCAGACGCTGTCGGTCGTGTTGCGCTGAATTTCCAGCGCACTTATTCAGGCACGCGGCAAGATCGAACCCTCTCCCCTACCCCTCTCCCGATGGGAGAGGGGTTCGGTTGTCGAACGTGCGGTAATCTTGGTGGTCTATGCGGGGCGCATCGCGTTGGCCGGGCGCGTCCGATCACTTCCACTCGCCGCAAACAGCTTCGAGGTTCGCCCATCGTGATGAAACTGTGGATCGGTTTGTGCGCTTTGTTGCCGTTGGCGGCATGGGCGCAAGCGCCCGGCGCTTCGGTACCCGCGATGCCGGTATTCGTGCCGACGGCGGCGGCGGCGCCGGCGGAATTGTCGGCGCAGCTTTCGGCGCAGGCGTTCGCGCAAGCGCAAGCGCAGGGTCAGGCGGCGAGCGGCACGGGACAGACGCTCAACTTCAAGGACGCCGACATCCGCGAGTTCATCGCGGCGGTGTCCGATATCACCGGTCGCGCCTTCATCGTCGATCCGCGCGTGGAGGGCAAGGTCAACGTCATCTCGGCGCGGCCGATGGATCCGGACGAGATTTATCAGGTGTTCGAATCGGTGCTGCGCGTGCACGGCTTCGCGACCGTCGCGGCCGGCAACATGATCAAGATCGTTCCGGAAGCACTCGCCAAGCAGGACGGCAGCGCTTCCCCGGTGGTCAACGGCCCCGACACGCTTATCACCAAACTGGTGCCGCTGCGTTTTGTGTCTGCGCAGGAACTGGTGCCGATCCTGACCCAACTTGTTCCGCAGAGCGGGCAGGTGAGCGTGCATCAGGGCAGCAACTCGCTGCTCATTACCGATCGCGCGGGCAACCTCGCGCGCATCGAGAGCATCATCCGGCGCATCGATCAGGCCTCGGACGCGTCGGTCGAGGTGATCGCGCTCAATCACGCCAACGCGTCGGAACTGGCGCGCACCATCGCGCTGCTCGACGAGGGCAAGGCCGGCGCGCTGGGAATAGGGCCAACCTCCGCCAAGGTGCTGGCCGACACGCGCACGAATTCTCTGTTGGTGTCCGGCGACCGCGCCGCGCGCTTGCGCACGCGTGCGCTGGTCAGCCATCTGGACACGCCGCTCGAATCGGGCGAGAGCACCCAGGTGGTGTACCTGCGCTACGCGACTGCAAAAGATCTCGTGCCGATTCTCGAAGCGACAGCGGCGACGCTCGCCGGCGACTCGAATGCCAAGGAGCAAGTGCGCAAAGCGACCGTGCAGGCGCACGACGAAACCAACTCGGTCGTGATAACCGCCGATCCGGCGGTGTATCGCGCGCTGGTCGCGGTGGTGCGCCAGCTCGATATCCGGCGCGCGCAGGTGTTGATCGAAGGCGTGATTGCCGAATTGACCGACGATCGTTCGCGCGAAATCGGCGTGCAGTTCCAGGCGACCGACATCAACGTGCAACGCGACGGCACGCTTGGCTCCGGAGTGTTTGGAGGCAGCAACTTTCCGCGCGCGGGTGGCATCGGC
This sequence comes from Ahniellaceae bacterium, assembly GCA_046596095.1. Taxonomy (GTDB): domain Bacteria; phylum Pseudomonadota; class Gammaproteobacteria; order Xanthomonadales; family Ahniellaceae; genus JBBQNY01. The sequence continues at coordinate 4,867 of JBKJND010000204.1, forward strand.
AGCATTCTCGGCGTGGCACAGGACCCGCGCTCGATCGGCAGCGGCCTCACCCTTGGTTACGTGCGCGGCACCATCACCCTGCCGGGCAGCACCACGCCGATCCTCGACATTGGCGCGCTGGTGTCCGCGCTTGCCAGCGACGGGCGCAGCAACATCCTCTCGACGCCGAACATCGTGACGCTCGATCACCACGAAGCCGAGATCAAGGTTGGGCAGAAGGTGCCGTTCCTGACCGGTCAGTACACCAACACCTCGACCAACGGCGGCACCAATCAGCCGACCAATCCATTCCAGACCATCGAGCGCGAAGACGTGGGCCTGAAGCTCAAGGTCACGCCGCATATCAACGAAGGCGACAGCGTGCGTCTGGATCTGGTGCAGGAAGTCTCATCGCTGGCACCGTCGCCGCTCGGCGCGGTGGATCTGGTCACCAACAACCGCGAAATCACCACCAGCGTGCTGGTGCCGGACGGCGTGATGCTGGTGCTCGGTGGCCTCATCTCGGATGAAGTGCGCAACAGCGTGAGCAAGGTGCCCGCACTCGGCGATATTCCGGTGCTCGGCAATCTTTTCCGCTACCGCAGCAGCACGCGCCTGCGCCGCAATCTCATGGTGTTCCTGCGGCCGACGATCCTGCGCGACGCGTTCCTCGAACAAGCCGTGTCGAGCGAAAAGTACAACTACATCCGCACCGAGCAGCTTAAGCGGCGCGAATTGGATGGCCGCGACGGGCGCGAGAACGCGATCCTGCCTCCGCTCACGCAGCCGCCGCTGCCACCACCCGACGCTTCCGAACGCATTCCGCAAGGCGCTTTGAACGAACCCGCTGCCGATGGCACGCGGGTGGCGCGCGGTCGTGTTAAGACCACCCCCGTTCCGGCGACACCGGTCGCGCCGTCGCGATGAGCACGGATTCGGCGAGCGTCGGCGCGCGCCCCGCACGTCCGAGTTTTGCGTTCGCCAAGCGTCAGGGCGGCACCGTGATCGACTGGCAGGGCGATGTGCCGACGGTGGCGCTGGCGCCGCACGCGACGCTCGCCACCTACGCCGAACTGCAGCGTTATCTCGGCGTGTCGCCAACCATCGAGCGCTTCGACGCGACGGCGTACGAACGCTTGTTGCGCGATCTGTACGAGCAGGGTGGTACCGATGCGCGCGACCTCGCGGACAGCATCGACTCGGGCATCGACCTGCGCGCACTCGCCGAGGAATTGCCCGAACCGCAGGACCTCATGGAGTCCGACGACGACGCGCTGATCATCCGCCTGATTAATGCCCTGCTCACCGAAGCCGTCAAGGAAAATGCCTCCGACATCCACATCGAACCGTACGAAAATCGCCTGGTCGTGCGCTTTCGCATCGACGGCGTGCTGCGCGAGGTGCTGGCGCCGCCACGCTCGATCGCGGCGCCGGTGGTCTCGCGCATCAAGGTGATGGCCAAGCTCGACATCGCCGAGAAACGCCTGCCGCAGGACGGTCGCATAGGGCTGCGCATCGCGGGTCGTCCCGTCGATGTACGCGTGTCGACGATTCCCGCCGGGCACGGCGAGCGTGTGGTGCTGCGCCTGCTCGACAAGCAGGCCGGGCGTCTCGATCTCGAAAAACTCGGCATGGGCGCGAAGATGCATGCGCGTCTCGATGAACTTATCCATCGTCCGCACGGCATCATCCTGGTCACCGGGCCAACGGGTTCGGGCAAGACCACCACGTTGTATGCAGCACTTGCGCGGCTCAACGACGCGACGCGCAATATCCTCACCGTCGAGGATCCCATCGAGTATCACCTCGACGGCGTCGGCCAGACGCAGGTCAACACGCGCGTCGACATGACGTTTGCGCGTGGCCTGCGCGCGATTCTCAGGCAGGATCCGGATGTGGTCATGGTTGGCGAGATCCGCGATCTCGAAACCGCGCAGATTGCGGTGCAGGCGTCCTTGACGGGTCATCTCGTCATGTCGACCCTGCACACCAACTCCGCGATTGGCGCGATGACGCGCCTACGCGACATGGGCGTGGAACCGTTTCTGCTCGCGTCGTCTTTGATCGGCGTGCTGTCGCAACGCCTCGTGCGCGTGCTCGATCCAGCAACGCGCGAGGCCTATCAGGCGACACCGACGGAACTCGCGGCGTTTGGCCGCGACCCGCAAGAGCAGGTCACGCTATACCGCCCGCGCAGCGACCTCATCGGCAAGAACGCCGGCTATCGGGGCCGCACCGGCATCTACGAACTCATCGCCATCGACGAGCCAGTGCGCGCGCTGATCCACGCCGGCGCGTCCGAAGCAGCGCTCGAAGCGCAGGTGCGCCCGCACGCACCCTCGCTCGCCAGCGACGGCTGGACGCGCTGCGTCGCCGGCACAACTTCCGTCGAAGAAGTCCTGCGCGTCACGCGCGAGGAATAGCCGCGAAGTGGCTGGCTGTGTGCGCCAGTGCTCGTGCG
>JBKJND010000320.1:0-3178 GCA_046596095.1 Ahniellaceae bacterium
CGCAGGTCCGCCACGAAATCGCTGATGCTGAAATCGACTTCATGGCCCACCGCACTCACCACTGGAATGCTCGACGCGGCAATTGCACGCGCCAGCGCCTCGTCGTTGAAGGCCCACAGGTCTTCGAGAGAGCCACCGCCGCGGGTCAGCAGGATCACGTCGTGGCGACCGGCGTCGGACAGCGCGCGCAATTTGTGCGCGATCTGTGCGGCAACGCCTTCACCTTGCACGGCAACAGGCACCAGGTCGACCTCGACCAGCGGCAGCCGACGGCGCAACACCGACAGCACGTCTCGGATCGCGGCACCAGTCGGGGAGGTCAGGATCGCGATACGACGCGGTAGTCGCGGCAAGGCGCGCTTGCGCGCGGCGTCGAACAAGCCTTCGGCGGCCAGCCTGGACTTGAGCTCATCGAACGCGCGCCGGAGCGCGCCTTCGCCGGACTCCTCGATGTGCTCGGCGATCAGTTGATACTCGCCGCGTGCCTCGTACAAGGTCACGCGACCGCGCAACAGCACCTGCATGCCATCGCGTGGCAGCACGCGCATGCTCGTCGAACGCGACTTGAACATCGCGCAGCGCACCTGCGCGCTGGCATCCTTCAGCGTGAAGTACCAATGCCCCGACCGATGTGCGAGGAAGTTCGAAATCTCGCCCTCGACCCACACCACTGTCAGCACATCCTCCAGCACCCCACGCGCAATCGCATTGAGCCGCGAAGGCGTAAACACTTCGCCCGTGGGCGCGCCCGTGAGCGGCAATTGGAAGTCGCGCTGCATCCCGGGATTCTAGCGGCCGCGATCGATCCCGCATCGCGAAAACCGCCGAGCGCCGCCTCCGCCGGCCCCTACGACCAACCGCAAGCGTTCTACAATTGCCAATGAGAGGACAAAGGACACGTGCATGACTCAATTCGATCGAATTTCGCAGCGGCCTGAAACGATGGGCGGCAAGGCATGCATCAGGAATATGCGAGTCACGGTGGGAATGGTCGTCGGCCAGATCGGTGCCGGCCGGACGATCGAGGACGTGCTGGCGGACTTTCCTTATCTCGAAAGAGACGATGTCCTGCAGGCACTGCGTTATGCGGCATGGCGCGCCGATGAACGTGAGGTAGTTCTCGTCAGCGCATGAAGCTGCTGGGTGACATGAATCTGTCGCCGAGATGGATCGAGGCGCTTGAAAGCGCGGGTTTGGAGGCCGTGCACTGGTCAAAGGTAGGGGCCGAAGGAAGCGCCAGACGCCGTTCTGATGGCGTACGCCGACGCCCATGGCTTCGTGGTGCTCACGCACGATCTGGACTTCAGCGCCATCCTCGCGGCATCTCGGAATCTCAAGCCGAGTGTTGTACAGATTCGCACTGAAGACACCAGCCCGGATGTCATCGGCATCGATCTCATCCGCGTGCTGGCGCAGTTCGCCGCCGAACTGGACGCCAGCGCATTGATCAGTTTCGATGTTTTACGTGCCCGCGTGCGATTGTTACCACTGGCTTCGCGCTGAGTTGCGATCCGAAGCCTGCGTTGTGTCAATGGAAGACCTGCCCCGAGTCCCTGCCGAGACCGTTCTCATGAAAATTTGCAACGAGAAGCTGGATGCCAAGGGCGAAAAACTGGCTATCACTCCCTTGCGCAAGCGCATCACGCTCGACGAGATCATTGCGTCAGCTACGACGAATGCGCAGAAGCTGCGCGTCGTTGGATGGGACGAGATGAAGCCGGCACGGAATGAAAAATGACACCAGCGTCGGCGAGCATTACTACTCGTTCTATCCAACCTGCGGTTGCGAGATGGACGGCGATCGTTTGTGCCTTGTACTCACGCCAAAGGCATCCGACGTGAAGTTCGGACTTGCCTGAAAGTGCGTTACGCGCGGGGCAGGGCGCTTCGAACCCGCCGATGTTTCAATACAAGATCTGACCCCAGATCTCTGACCCCAGATCTCCTGCCGCGCCTCCCGCGCGAAAAATGTCTCTGACCCCTTTGTTTGCCTCCAGCTCGTTGCGGCCGACCGACCGGTCGTCGACGCGCAAGTATGGCTGCGCGTGACTGGGGCGAAACGCGCGCCGGCTTCGGCCACTACCTGGCGCTTGCAGGCAATACGCAGCGTCAGCGGCACACCGCACTCGACTATTCGTCGAAAAGATCGGTGTGGGAGCCCGCACGAACGAACACGATCGAGCGCGCGCGGTCGCTGTCCTCCAGCTTGTACGTCAGCAGGAAATCGCCACCGATGTGGCATTCGCGATGCCCCGCCCACGGGCCCTTGAGGGGATGGTCGAGCCACTCGGGATCGAGCGGTCCGTCGCCGGCGATGAGTAGCAGCATCGCTTCCTTGAGCCGGTGCATGTCGTACCGGCCAGACCGCGCGAGCCGCTCCCAATCTTTGCGGAACGCCTTCGCGTAGTCCGCCAGGCGCGGCAGCGGAGCGCGCTTACTTGCGGGCGCTTTTTTCAAGATCGGCGATCAGCGCTGCGCCCGTGGCAAAGCGGGCGCGGCCTGCGCGAGCCATCACGTCGGCCTCCTTCATCGCCGCGCGGGTCGCGGCGTTCGGCACCTTGAGCTCGATCGGAAATGCCTGATCGATCACGACGCGACGCAGAAACAGGCGCACGGCGTCCAACACGGACAAACCCATCGCCGCCAGCGCCTCCGTGGCTTGCGCCTTGGTGTCGTCGTCCACACGAACGTGCAGCATGGAAGTTTGAGCAGCCATGGGACTCTCCGAATGGTCTCGGTCGATCATGTAACTCAATTGCGATACTGTCAACTGTTTCGAGTAACGGTGCCAAGTCCACTTCTCGATCGGCTGAGTAACGGTGCCAAGGTCCACTTCCTGATCGGCTTCTACCTGAGGAGCAGAAGAATCAGCACGACGGCTATCGCATCGAGACCGACGATCAGCAAGATCTTTTTCTGCCGTTGCGTCACGCTGGTGGCCCTCCCACTCACTTCACGGGAGCAGGAGGACGGAGTCAGTGGAGGGTGCCGGACGCGTTCGTTGAGTCGTGGTGGTCCTCGGACTCTGGGTCGTGGGGTTGCGACTCGGGGGCGGGGAGGCGCTCGCTGGGGGCGACTTGCTGGTCGTAGGTGCGGTTGGGTTTCCACGGGAGGCGCTTGCTGGCGATGCCGCGCTTGCCGGCTTCGGTGTCGTCGGCGAACCAGGGTTTGCCGTCGC
>JBKJND010000097.1:0-3195 GCA_046596095.1 Ahniellaceae bacterium
ATGGGCTCGTCGAGTGCTGCAAGCACCTTGCGACTGCCATCGGACAACGTGTACAGACCGCTGCGCGTGAGATCGAGGCGTGCACCCGTCAACCCGAGCTGCACGATCACCAGCACACCGAGCGCCAGCAGCGCCATTAGCGCGAGGCGACCGTAAACGGCCAGTCGCGATGTTATGAGGTTCGAAGGCGCCATCTCAGTCGGCCTTCTTGAGTTCTAGTACGAGCACCGTTGCGTACAACCAGAAAGCGATCATCAACAGGAAATAAATGAGGTCGCGCGCATCCAGCACGCCCTTGCCGATCGCGCCGAAATGGGTGAGAAAACTAAGCGAGGCAATCGCGTCGATGGCCGCTTGTGGCAGACCGAGTGCACGAAATCCGTCCAGCACGAGCGGCAGTCCCGCCAGCAGCAGAATAAGGCACACGACCACGGTGAGAATGAAAGCAACGATCTGGCTGCGGTTAGCCGCCGACAGGCAAGAGCCGACGGCAAGAAACGCACCCGCCATCAACGCGCTGCCGAGATATCCGGCGACGATGACGCCATGATCGGGCTCGCCAAGATAGGCGACGGTGATCCAGAGCGACGCGGTCAACGCCAGCGCAATCGCCGCAAACGCCCACGCTGCGAGAAACTTTCCGAGCACCGCCGCGCCCAGCGAGAGCGGCTGCGTCAGCAGGAGTTCGATGGTGCCGTTGTTGCGTTCCTCGGCCCAGAGGCGCATCGACAACGCCGGCACCAGAATCAGGTACAGCCACGGATGGAAGGTGAAAAACGGTTGCAGATCCGCTTGCCCGCGATCAAACAGCGCGCCCAGATAAAACGTGAATGCGCCGGCGAGAATGAGGAAGATGACGATGAAGACGTAGGCCACCGGCGTCACGAAATAACTCGCGAGCTCGCGCCGGAATACGGCGAGGGTGCCCTTCATGCGCGGCGCCCTGCCTGCGTCGGGACAGCGTCCGATGAGGCGGCTACTGGACGGGTCAATGCACGGAAGACATCGTCGAGGCGTCCGCGTTCGCGCGAGAGCTCGTACACTTCAACCTGCTCGGCGCGCAGCATCTGCTCGATTTCCCGGTACAGATCAACAGCAGGCAGATCGACGCCGGGCCGTGCGAGCGCGAGCACCCGTCCACCGCTCGTATCGACTTCGACCGCAGCCACGCCCGCCAGTCGCAACAGGCGATCGCGGACCACCGATGGATGCGCGGCGCGCACGCTGATGGCACCCGCGTAACGCGATTGCGCGAGCAATGCCTGCGGGGTCGCGTCCGCCACAATGCGCCCTTCGTTGATGATGATCGCGCGTGTACAAACCGCCTCGACCTCTTCGAGAATGTGCGTCGACACGATGACTGTCTTGTCGCGCATGGCATGGATGAGACTGCGCACTTCGTGCTTCTGATTCGGATCGAGGCCATCCGTGGGCTCGTCGAGAATGAGCACTGGCGGATCGTCGATGATCGCCTGGGCGAGACCGACGCGGCGCCGGAAGCCCTTGGACAACGTGTCGATGGTCTGGAGCCAGACGCCGGTCAGATCGAGTCGCTCCGCTACGTCATCCAGACGCTGACGACGACGCGCGCCGTTGATGCCGCGCACATCGGCGATGAACCTGAGGAAGTCGCCGACGCGCATCTCGCCATAGCTCGGAGCACCTTCGGGCAGATAACCAAGTTGCCGTTGCGCCGCCTGCGGCTCCTGCGCCACGTCGCGGCCGCAAATCCTGGCGACACCCGCGCTTGGCGTGAGAAATCCGGCGAGCATGCGCATCGTTGTGGTCTTGCCCGCGCCGTTGGGGCCGAGAAACCCGAGCACTTGCCCGGGTTCGACGCGAAAGGACACAGCGTCGACCGCGACCGCAGTCCCATAAAGCTTGGAGAGCTGTGCGGCTTCAATCACGCGCGCACAGCCGAGCGCTTGCGCGCATCAGTTTGATTCCGTTCGTGGTGACCCTGAGCCTGTCCAACGGGTCGAACCATCATCGGAATCAACGACTTGCCAAAACTTGAAATCGGAGAGTTTCCTGTTTTCCGAACATCACTGCGCCGCGCGTGCGGCGCGAAGGAACGCGAACTCACTCGACGGGCATGTACAGCACCGTGGTGGGATTGGGCTCGAACAGCGCACCCTCCGGCACGAAAGTTTCCGGCCATTCCTCCCACGTGCCCGCGTAGTCGGGGTCGTAAGCAAAACCGTGCGTGAGTGCGTAGGCACGCTGCATGTCGCGCGGGCGATTGAGGCCAACGCGATGCCCGACGTAGCTGACGCGAATGGCTTCACTGGCCGGCAGCTGGCCGATCCTGACATTACCGGTCGGCGCGATGGCGTCGATTGCCGCAACCGGAATCCCCATCTGGAAAATATTCTTCTCTTCGGCAAGTTCCACAACCACGCGCGTACGCGGACCTGTGGCCACCAGATTGTTGGCGGCGATGAAGGCCTCCACCTCATCCCACGCCGACTCCTGCACCGCCTCGGCTGCGGCCCATTCAATCGGAATGGATGTGACTTCGGACTCGACGTAAAGGAATGGTTTCGCTTCGGTGGCGACTTCGCCGATGTCGACCTGGCTGTAATCGACGTTTGGATACGACGCCATGGTGGTGGCCAGCTTGTTGAGGCTGGTACGCATGAGCTCACCCATGCGTCCGTTCAAATACATGCCCTGATAGCGGCAGAGCAGATCCCATTTGCAGTCGAGCCCGACTTTCCAGAGCAGTCGCGTGGCGCCAGTCTTGGGCTGTGTGCGCAGGAATATCGTGGATTTCTTGTCCTGACCTCGCCAGAAATTGGTGAGTTTTGCCACGACCTTCTCGTTCGCAACCGACTGCACAATCTCGACGCTGCCGTCGCCGACGCCCTTGTCGAAACTCTTCCAGGAAAACTTCGCGCCTTCTCCCGCAGCAGGCCCACTGACGGTCAGCTTGGCGCGCGGGTCGACCACGGTGAAAGCGGACCAGTTCGCGAATTTGCGGTAGCCGTTGACGGTGTCGAAGACCTGGACGATGGGGTTCGTCAGTTCGACCGAGCGCTCAACCGTCGCCTTGCTCGGCAGAAAAACGCCGATCGTGACAAACACCAATGCGACGATGACGAAAGCGATCAGCAGCTCAAGAAGGCGAATCATGGGCGGGGGCAATCCTGAAGGGGTGGTCGCAGGATCGCCAATGCTACCCAAGACACGGCC
>JBKJND010000103.1:0-2782 GCA_046596095.1 Ahniellaceae bacterium
GATCATGGCGGCACGCGCGCCGATGCTCGCGCGCATGGAATTGGAGCAGGGCTGACCTCAGCCCCGTGACGTTGTGCAACACGACGCAAGAATGCAATACGTAACGTAATGCGGCGATACGCGGGAGCGCAGGAATGTCAGAAGTAACCGTCAAGCAAATGGCCCAGACGCTCAATTTGAACGTCGACAAGCTGCTCGTGCAGCTGTCCGAGGCCGGCATGAAGTTCAGCGGTCCCGACCAGATCGTGACCAGCGCCGAGAAGATTAAACTTCTTGGATTCCTGCGGCGTGCGCACGGCAAGCAGGAGGCCGCGGTGGAAACACCTTCGTCGGCACCTCGCCAGATCACGCTGCGGCGTACGCGCGTGACCGAGCTGACTGTGCCGAGCGGTGCCACGCGCGGCAAGACGGTCGCGGTCGAGGTGCGCGCCAAGCGCACCTACGTCAAGCGCGACTCGCTCACCGAAACCCAGGCGCCGACGTCCGAACGCGAGGAGGCGATTCGACTTCTGCAGGTGTCCGAAGCGCGCCGGTCGGCGGAAGAGACCTCGCTGATCGAGAAGGATCAGCGGCGCAAGGATGAAGTCGAGCGCATCGCGGCCGAAGCGACTGCCAGGATTGCTGCGCAGACGGCAGCAGTAGCGGCTGACGCGGCACAGCCCGCGCCCGTGGATGAAGCATCGGTCGCCGCTACTGCAGAAGCGCGCGCGGACAAGGACAAGCCGCGCCGTTCGGTCGGCCCCGTAAAGCCTGCGGCGACCGCGGTGCCCCCTCGCCGCGACGACGCCCGCGGTCGCGACGAGCCGCATCGCCACAAGGGCAATCGCGGTTCGCATCGCATGCAGGACAATGACTTGTCGGTGGTGGATCCCGCCGTCGGTCGCTATCTGCACGGTCCGTTGCATCTGGCCGACGGCGCCGCGCGCCGCAGCCGCAAGAAATCCAAACCGCGCATCGAGCCGAGCCGTAGCGCTGGCACGGGCCATGGGTTCTCGCGCCCGACCGCACCCATGGTGCGCGCGATCACTGTGGGCGACACGATCGTCGTTGCCGATCTCGCTGCGAAACTCGCGATCAAGGGTGCCGAAGTCGTCAGGATGTTGTTCAAGATGGGCGTCATGACGACCATCAATGAGGCCATCGATCACGACACGGCCGTGCTGGTGGTGGAAGAGCTTGGCCACACCGCGACGCGTCAGGACGAGAACGACGCCGAGACTGCGCTGGTCGCGCACGCCGAGTCCGACGTGCCGACGCAGGTGCGACCGCCGGTGGTCACGATCATGGGCCATGTCGATCATGGCAAGACCTCGCTGCTCGACTACATCCGGCGCACCAAGGTCGCGGCTGGGGAGGCCGGCGGCATCACCCAGCACATCGGCGCGTATCACGTCGAAACGGCTCGTGGAGTCATCAGCTTTCTGGACACGCCCGGTCACGCCGCGTTTACTTCCATGCGCGCACGCGGTGCCAAGCTCACCGACATCGTGGTGCTGGTGGTGGCGGCCGACGATGGCGTGATGCCACAGACCATCGAGGCGATCCAGCATGCGCGTGCGGCGAAGGTGCCTTTGATTGTTGCGATCAACAAAATGGACAAGGGCGACGCCGATCCGGATCGCGTCAAGCAGGATTTGCTGGCGCACGAAATCGTGGCCGAGGAATACGGCGGCGATGTGCAGATGGTGCCGCTGTCGGCGCGTACCGGCGATGGTGTCGATGCACTGCTGGAGGCGTTGTCGCTGCAGGCCGAGGTGCTGGAACTCAGGGCACCAGTCGAAGGTCGCGCGTCGGGTGCGGTGATCGAATCGACCCTGGACAAGGGGCGTGGTCCGGTAGCGACCGTGCTGGTGCAATCAGGCACGTTGAAGCGCGGCGACTACATGGTGTGCGGCGTCGAATACGGCCGCGTGCGTGCGTTATTCGACGAAGACGGCAAGCAGGTGGAGTCGGCGGCACCATCGATTCCGGTGGTGGTCATTGGACTCTCCGGCGTGCCGCATGCCGGGGATGATTTTGTGGTCGTTGCCGACGAGCGCCTCGCCAAGGATGTCGCCCGTCAACGGGAAGAGGGACGCCGCGAGAGTCACCTCAACAGCAAAGCCGCGACCAACCGCTTCGAAGACATCCTGGCCCAGATGGGCAAGGGCGAAGGTCAGCAAACGCTCAACCTCGTCATCAAGGCCGATGTACATGGCTCGTCGGAAGCATTGCGCGAATCGCTGACCAGACTTTCGACCGATCTCATCCGCATCAACGTCCTGTCATCGGGCGTCGGCGGCCTCACCGAGAAGGATGCAACGTTGGCATTGGCATCGAAGGCGGTGCTCATCGGCTTCAATGTGCGCGCAGACGCGTCGGCACGCCGGATCGTGGAAAACGGTGGCATCGACCTGCGCTATTTTTCGATCATCTACGACGTCATCGACCAGGTGAAGCAGGTCGCGTCGGGCATGCTCGGTGTCGAGATCCGCGAGGAAATCATCGGTACTGCGCAGGTGCGCGACGTGTTCCGTTCGTCCAAGTTCGGTGCGATCGCGGGCTGCATGGTCATCGAGGGTGTGGTCAAGCGCACCAAGCCGATCCGCGTGCTGCGCGACAACACCGTCGTATTCCAGGGCGAACTCGAGTCGTTGCGCCGGTTCAAGGAGAACGTCGACGAAGTGCGCAACGGCACGGAGTGCGGCATTGGCGTCAAGGCATACAACGACGTCAAGGCTGGCGACCAGATCGAGTGCTTCGAACGCCACGAGATTCAGCGCACACTGTAAGCCCGCTGCAA
>JBKJND010000418.1:0-6119 GCA_046596095.1 Ahniellaceae bacterium
GCGCTGGCGGCGTAACAGCACTCTCGGATGCTCGGCTGATGTAGCGCGGTGCTATGCGCCGCTGCTTTTGCTGGACGCAACCATCGAACAGCAGCCGGACATAGTCCGGCTCCTGACTGCAGGTATTTCTAAATTCTGAGTCGAAGCGAGCGTTGCAAGCCGAAAAACCGGGGAAACGTCAGGTCCGTCTCTACAACGGCAATGGCATCACGCACAGGGCTTTCGGGTAACAGACCGGACGCGGGGAAAGCCTGAGGCTCAGGGGCGGAAGTCGTCGAGGGCGAGGCCGAAGTGATGGGCGCTGATGTGGAATCCGTGACGCAGGTAGAAGCGATGCGCGGCGTGGCGCTGCACGCCGGAGTCGAGGTGCAGGCGTTCGCAGTCCAGACGGTGCGCTTCGTCGATCAGCCAGGTGAGCAGGCTGGCGCCGTGACCGCGGCTGCGAGCGCTGTCTGTCGTCACCAGATCGTCGACATAGATTGCGCGGCCGCGCGCCAGCATCGACGCGAGCCGGAATCCGGCAAAGGCGACGCACTGGCCCACGTGGAAAAGCGCCACAGCGCGATAGCCTTCAGCGCGCTGCGCCGCGACGCGCTCGAGGAACGAGTTCTCGTCGAGGTGCGGGCGCAACTCGGCGACAACGGGCCAAGCCGCGCGCAACGCATCGTCGCTCAGCAGTTCGCGGATGTCGGGCGCGCTTACTCCCATTCGTACAGCGTGTAGAAGATGGGCGCCACGGTGCCGTCGCTCTTGTCGTTGCGCTCAAGCCGACCATCGCCATCGATGTCTATGTAGTCGTAGCTGAGGCCGTCGGCGTTGGTCACGTGCACCGACTTCAGCTGGCCCGCCACGCGATACTCCTCGATCACCAGTCCGCCTTCCTCGCGAATGGTCACGGTCGGGGTCACCTGATCGCCGTCCTGCACCTTTTCCGACAACGGCAATTCGTTCACGGGCGGCTTGATCACTTCGTCGATCACTTCGCCCTTGTCCTGTGCGCTGGAAGCGCTGGCGACCAGAACGCCAAGGAGTGCTGCTGCCCACCGCGATGTTCCACACCCTGCTTTCAAAAACATTGCCGTTCCCTTTGCGGCCGCCGCCGGCCATCTCGTGGAATCATAACCATCCTCCCCGCTCCTGCCGGGAACGCGGCATGAACGACGGTTACGCAACGATGGATGCGCAATGACAAACAAGCTGGTGCTGATCGACGGTTCTTCGTATCTGTTTCGCGCGTTCCATGCGCTGCCGCCGCTCACCAATCGCGATGGCGAACCCACGGGCGCGCTGTTCGGCGTGGTCAACATGCTGCGCGGCATCCTGCGCGACAAGCCGGCGCTCGTCGCCTTTGTGCTCGATGCAAGCGGCCCGACGTTTCGCAACGAGCTGTATCCCGCGTACAAGGCGAATCGTCCGCCCATGCCAGAGGAATTGCGCGCGCAGGTCGAACCCATGATCGCGATTGTGCGCGCACTGGGCTTGCCGCTGCTCCGCGTCTCCGGCGTCGAGGCCGATGACGTCATCGGTACGCTGGCGCTGCAAGGCCACGCCGCCGGTTTCGAAGTCGAGATTTCGACCAGCGACAAGGATTTCGCGCAACTGGTCGAGCCCGGTATCACGCTCGTCAACACCATGACCGGCAGCGTGCTCGATCGCGCGCGCGTGATCGGGAAGTTCGGCGTGGCGCGGGAACGCATCGTCGATTACCTCGCGCTGGTTGGCGACTCGGTCGACAACATTCCGGGCGTCGACAAGTGCGGACCGAAGACCGCGGCCAAGTGGCTGGAGCAGTTCGGCGATCTGGACCGCGTAATCGCAGGCGCCGCGTCCGTCGGTGGCAAGGTGGGCGACAACCTGCGCGCTGCGCTGGAGACGCTGCCGCTCGCGCGACAGCTCGCCACCATTCGCACGGATGTCGAATTGCCGCAGGCGCTCGATTCGTTGACGCTGGCGCCGCGCGACGTGGACGCGTTGCGCCGCTTGTTCGCGCGCTACGGATTCACGCAGGCGCTGCGCGAACTCGAAACTGGCGATGGCGGCGTGGTTGTGTCCCCCCCGTCGCCAACTGCAACCCCTGTTTCGTCGGATGACGCAGGACCCACCTCAGCAACCACATCGCCTGCGCAGATTGCGAGCGTGGATCGCTCGCGCTACGAGACGATTCTTGATCGCGCCGCGCTCGACGCCTGGATTCGAAAACTGCGCGCTGCCGATCTCTGGTCGTTCGACACGGAGACCACCAGCATCGACTCGCAGCGCGCCGAAATCGTGGGCCTGTCGTTTGCGTGTGCGCCGAATGAAGCAGCGTATGTACCGCTCGCGCACGACTATCCGGGTGCGCCTGCGCAGTTGGGCCGCGACGCGGTGTTGGCCGCGCTGAAGCCGCTGCTCGAAGCGCAGGACGCGCGCAAGATCGCGCAACACGCCAAATACGACATCAACGTGCTCGCGCACTACGGCATCGAGGTCTCCGGCGTCGCGTACGACACGATGCTTGAATCATTTGTGCTCGACGCAGGCGCCAATCGCCACGACATGGATTCGCTGTCGGCGCGCCATCTCGGGCATCGCACGATCGCGTACGACGAGGTCGCGGGCAAGGGCGCGAAACAGATCCCGTTTGCGCACGTCGCGCTCGACGACGCGACGCGCTACGCGGCGGAGGATGCGGACATCACGCTTCGCTTGCATCTTGCGATGTGGCCGCAGCTTGAGCCCCTGCAGGGTCCGCGCTTCGTGTTCGACGCGATCGAGATGCCGCTGGTGCCGGTGCTGGCGCGCATGGAACGCGCTGGCGTGCTCATCGATGGGAAACTGCTTGGCGATCAAACGCGCGTGATGCGCAAGCGCATGGCAGAACTGATCGGCGAGGCGCATGCCGCCGCCGGCCATCCTTTCAGTCTCGATTCGCCGAAACAGTTGCAGACGATACTGTTCGAGCAACTGAAACTTCCGATCACGCAGAAGACGCCCGGCGGTCAAGCCTCGACCAACGAGGAAGCGTTGGCCGAAATCGCGGAGCTGCATCCTTTGCCGCGACTCATTCTCGATTACCGGATGCTGGCCAAGCTGGTGTCGACTTACACGGAAAAACTTCCTGCCGCGATCAACCCGCGCACTGGACGCGTGCATACGAGCTATCACCAGGCGGGCGCCGCCACCGGTCGACTCGCGTCATCGGATCCCAATCTCCAGAACATCCCGATCAAGAGCGAGGAAGGGCGCCGCATCCGACAGGCCTTCATCGCGCCGCCAGGATTCGTGCTGATTGCCGCCGACTACTCGCAGATCGAGCTTCGGATCATGGCGCATCTGTCCGGCGACGCAGGGCTGCTCGCCGCGTTTCGCGACGGTATCGACGTGCATCGCGCGACGGCGGCCGAAGTGTTCGGCGTCGACGCCGCGGCGGTCGACGGAGCCCAACGGCGCGCAGCCAAGGCCATCAACTTCGGTCTCATGTACGGCATGGGCGCGCATGGCCTCGCGCGCCAGATCGATGTCGATCGCAAGACCGCGCAGGACTACATGGACCGGTACTTCGGACGCTATCCCGGCGTGCGCGCTTTCATGGCGGCGACGCGCGAGCGCGCCCGACGCGACGGCTACGTCGAGACGGTCTACGGGCGCAGGCTGTACCTCGCAAATATCGCGTCGCGCAACGCGCAAGCGCGTGCAGGCGCCGAGCGCGCCGCGATCAACGCGCCGATGCAGGGCACGGCCGCCGACGTCATCAAGCGCGCGATGATCGAGGTAGATGCGTGGTTGCACGATTCATTTGCAAACCGCGCGCGCATGTTGATGCAGGTCCACGATGAGCTGGTGCTGGAAGTCGCTGAGGACGATGTCGAGGAAGTTCGTGATGGTTTGCGCGCGCGCATGATGGCCGCAGCTGAGCTCGCGGTTCCGCTCGAAGTGGATGTGGGCACAGGCCCTAACTGGGACGCTGCGCACTGAGCTCAACGCCGGCGAAAAACTAGAGCAAGTATTCGAGTAAACGAAACTCTAACGATTCGGTGGCTTTCCAGCGGCGATAACTAAACGCAAGGTAAATTTCTTCGACTTTCTTCGGCGGCACGGAAACTTTTGCTTCACATCGCGCGTCTTACATTCCAGATCGTGCAACACGATCTAGCACTCTCCCCTGAGTGTGAACCCTAGGAACCGGTCCCTCCCCTGATCGGTTCCTTACCCCGCCCCGGGCGCTCCCCCCAAGCTCCCGGGGCTTTTTTTTAGCGGTGATTTCCTACCCGCCAGCGAGTCAATCTCCGATTTGTTCCCGGAGCCTTACTCGCGACGCTGACGCACCGTTGCGTTGCATCGCCCATAGAGCTTTTAGCCTTGAACTACTTCCGGAAAGCAGCACAAACGGTGCGCGCCGGCTGCCTCGCGCTGTTCTTTTGCGCACTGTCGGCAACAGTCTTCCCAGCCGCGTTGGACAGTTTGATGGCGGACGTCCCGAATGACGGTGCCTCAACCCCGCTAGTGCTGCGCAAATGCGTCGCCAGGAGCGGCGACATCGCCTATCAGTCCGCGCCCTGCGCCTCTTCCTCGCGCGAACTGTGGTCGCGCGAGGAAGAACGTGAGACAACGGAGGCGTCATCGCCGCTTCTGAAAGCCACCCGGAAGTCCTCGCGCGTTCAATCGGCCCACGCTGCGAGTCGCCGGAGCAACGCGTCGGCTGAGCGGGCTGTTACAGGTGACGGAGCTCGTTCGAGCAGTCGGCAACGCTGTGAGGATGCGCGCCTCGAAGCCGCACGCAAGCGCGACCGCGAGTGGAACCGCCTCAAGTTCGACGACCTGAGCGCCCTTGATGCCTGGGTCGCCGAGCGATGCCGGTGATAGACACTGCGCCCACAGCGCCCGGCACCGCCCGCGCCGCTGTTGTAGGGCGGTGCGCTATGCGCCGCTGCTGTTGCATGACGCCGCCGTCGAACAGCAGCCGGAAATAGTCCGGCTCTACAACGGCAACGGCGACGGAATCGCGTCGCTCAGTTGCGGCGCGCGGTCGACGCCGCCTGTGCCGATGCCGGCTGGCTGCGACTGGCGATGAGTTCGAACGCGCCGACGCGATTGGCCAGTGTCGGGTTGCCGCGCAACAGATCGATCGCGTCGCCCAGGATGCGTGCGCTCTCGATTGAAAGCACATCCGGTTGCTCTGCCTCGTCCTCATCTTCCGCATCGTCGCCTGCACGCTGGTCGACAGCATCGAGTCCATCGTCCGCGGTCAGCGCGCGATCCTTGCGCGTTGTGCCTGCGTCCGCACGCGCCTTCTCGCGCGCAGCACTGCGTGCCTCGATCTGATCGCGCTCCGCACGCCGTTCTGATTCAAGCAGGGACACGCTCTTGGTGTTGCGTTGACGGCGATAGTCTTCGAGGTCCTGCAACCACCACTGGTACTCCTGATCCTTGGCGATACGCGCAACGTGGCGCGACTCAAGCTGAGGCACCAAGGTCGCGAAGTCGCCGCGGCGCTCGAACCGCGCCGATGGCACCGAGGTCCACGGCAACGCGTTGTCGTAGGAACTCTCGCCGAATTCATCGGCGTCCCACGTCGTCGGAAACGCGATGTCTGGCTCGACGCCCTTGTGCTGAGTGCTGCCACCATTGACTCGGAAAAACTGCGCGACAGTCAGCTTCAACTGGCCGTAGGTCGGCTCGTCGTTGCGCGCCATTCGATCGAGATCGAGCATGTTCTGCACGGTGCCCTTGCCGAACGTGGTCTCGCCAATGATGAGCGCGCGTCCGTAATCCTGCAGCGCCGCCGCGAAAATCTCCGACGCCGACGCCGAAGCGCGATCGACCATCACCGCCATCGGCCCATCCCATGCCACGGTCGGATCGTTGTCGCTCTCGACGGAAATTTTGCCGGTTGCCTCACGTACCTGCACCACGGGGCCACTCGGAATGAAAAGCCCCGTGAGCTGCGTCGCCTCGGCCAGCGAACCGCCGCCGTTGCCGCGCAGGTCGAGCACCACGCCCGCAACCCCCTGTCCCTTGAGCTTGGTGAGCAGGCCACGCACGTCGCGGGTCGAGGAACGGTAGTCCGCATCACCGCGGCGCTGTCCTTCGAAGTCGTGATAGAACGTGCCGAGTTCGATCAGGCCGATCTTGCGCTTGTC
>JBKJND010000403.1:0-3000 GCA_046596095.1 Ahniellaceae bacterium
AGCACCCAGTTGTCCGTCAGCCCAGAGTCTATGTGCAACCGGTGGGGCCCCCGAATCGTTCCCCGCTCGTCATTCCCGCGAAAGCGGAAATCCAATGACTAACGGGCGTGCGTTGCAGTCATTGCCTTCGATGGGCCTCTGGATTCCCGCCTGCGCGGGAATGACGAGAGGGTGGGTCTTTCGGCTGTTTGGCTGCGCGCAAAGCGTCGTTCAGCCTGCGTGATAGAGTCCGGCGCTTCCTGTTTGCGCCACCGGAACCGATCTCAATGGAACCGAACACCAGCGCCGAAGACCTGCGCCAGGCCGCGCTCGAGTATCACCGCTTCGATCCGCCGGGCAAGATCAAGGTCGTCCCGACCAAACCCATGGTGACGGCCAAGGATTTGTCGCTGGCCTATTCGCCCGGCGTCGCCGCCGCCTGCGACGC
Organism: Ahniellaceae bacterium; assembly: GCA_046596095.1. Lineage (GTDB taxonomy): Bacteria > Pseudomonadota > Gammaproteobacteria > Xanthomonadales > Ahniellaceae > JBBQNY01. The sequence continues at coordinate 428 of JBKJND010000403.1, forward strand.
GATCGTCGCCGATCCGCTTGAAGCCGCGCACATGACCGCGCGCGCCAATCTGGTGGGTGTCATCACCAACGGCACCGCCGTGCTCGGCCTCGGCAACATCGGTCCGCTCGCCGCGAAGCCGGTCATGGAAGGCAAGGGAGTGTTGTTCCAGAAGTTCGCCGGCATCGACGTATTCGACATCGAGATCGCCGAGACCGATCCGCAGAAACTCATCGAAATCATCGCCAGTCTCGAGCCCACGTTCGGCGGCATCAACCTCGAAGACATCAAGGCGCCGGAATGCTTCGAGGTCGAGAAGCAGTTGCGCGCACGCATGAACATTCCGGTGTTTCACGACGATCAGCACGGCACCGCGATCATCGTCGGCGCCGCAGTGTTGAACGCGCTGCACGTGACCGGCAAGCGCATCGAAGATGTGCGACTCGCAACCTCCGGCGCCGGCGCGGCGGGCATTGCGTGTCTCGACATGCTGGTCTCGCTGGGGCTCGATCCCGCGAAGATTCTCGCGGTCGATCGCGATGGCGTGCTGCACACCGCGCGCACCAACCTCGATCCCGACAAGGCGCGCTACGCACGCGACACGCCGCATCGCACGCTCGCCGACATCGTCAATGGCGCCGACATTTTTCTCGGACTTTCGGCCGGCGGCGTGCTCAAGGCCGAGATGGTCGCGACGATGGCCGACAAGCCGATCATCCTAGCGCTGGCCAATCCCAATCCCGAGATCCTGCCGGAAGACGCCAAGCGCGTGCGCCCCGACGTGATTATCGCGACCGGTCGTTCGGACTATCCGAACCAAGTCAACAATGCGCTTTGTTTTCCGTACATCTTCCGTGGCGCGCTGGATGTCGGCGCGACCGAGATCACCGAGGAAATGAAGCGCGCCTGCGTCAAGGCCATCGCCGATCTCGCGCGCCGGGAGTCTTCGGATGTGGCGGCCGCGGCGTACGGTGGCGAGTTGCTTTCGTTCGGTCCGGAGTACCTCATCCCGCAACCGTTCGATCCGCGGTTGCTGGTCCAGGTCGCCTCCGCAGTGGCGGAGGCTGCGATGGCGTCCGGCGTTGCGACCCGGCCGCTGGCCGACATCAACGCGTATCGCGAAAAGCTGACCCAGTTCGTGTTCCGTACCGGCCTCCTCATGAAGCCGGTGATCGACCGCGCGCGCGCCGACAAACAGCGCGTCGTATTCGCCGAAGGCGAAGAGGAGCTGGTGCTGCGCGCGGTGCAGACCGTGGTCGATGAAGGTATCGCCACGCCGATATTGATCGGACGTCCCGCCGTGATCGAAAAGCGAATTTTGCGCGCGGGCTTGAGGTTGGCCGCGGGTGTCGACTTCGAGCTCGTCAACATCGATTCGGATCCGCGCTTCTACGATTACTGGACGCGCTTCCATGCGCTGACCGAGCGACGCGGCGTGTCACCTGCGAGCGCCAAGGCCATCGTGCGTTCGCGCTCCACGGTCATCGCCGCGATGATGGTCGAACGCGGCGAAGCCGATGCGTTGCTGTGCGGCGCGGTCGGCAGTTTCGCCAAGAAACTGAAGTATCTGCGCAGCGTGTTTCCCATGGACCAGGGTGTGTCGCAGCCATCGGCGATGACCGGCGTCATCAACAACAAGGGCACGTTCTTTTTCGTCGACACGCACGTGCAGCGCGATCCCACGGCGGAGCAGCTCACCGAGGCCACGCTGCAGGCAAGCTTGCGACTCAAGCTGTTCGGCATCCAGCCCAAGGTTGCGCTCCTGTCGCATTCGAATTTCGGTTCGCACGACGATCCTTCCGCGAACAAGATGCGCCGTGTGCGCGAACTCCTTCTGGAGAAGATGCCGAAGCTTGAGGTGGAAGGCGAGATGCACGCCGATGCCGCGATGGTTCCGTTGCTGCGCGAACGCCTGTTCCCGAACTCGAAGCTTACCGGCACACCCAACCTGTTCGTGTTGCCCGATCTCGCGTCGGCCAACATCGTCTACAACATGGTCAAGGTGATGAGCGATGGCGTGGCGATCGGACCCATCCTCATGGGTCTGTCGCAACCTGCGCACATCCTCACGTCGTCCGCCACCTCGCGCCGCATCGTCAATATGACCGCCATCGCCGCCGTCGAGGCGCAAATCCGCACCCTGCGCGAAGCCGCCGCCAAGCCGGGCTGACTCGCACTTCCCGTAACTTCGGGGAGCGCAGGATCACTCGAAGCCGTTGGCGAAAATTGCTTCGTTCTGCGCGGCGGGGGTGAAGCAGCCGTTCTGCGTGTTGGTCAGCACGCGTCCACTGAGCTGGGTGATATGCACCGGATGGAATTCCTGGCGCACGTTGAGGCCGCAGTTGGCGCCACTGGGCGGGCCGAAATTGCAGTAGCTCATCAGGGTGCCCTGTCCTCCGGTTTCGATGGGACATGAAACCGCGCCGGAATAGCAACCTGCCTCCCCCGTGAAACACATGTCGATTGGCTGCAAACCCGGCGCCGCCAGTGCGTCGGTGCAATGCGTGTGGCTCGCACCAAAGTTGAGCCGAGTTCGTGCGCTACAAGCGCCACGTCGTTGGCAGCGGTTGCACCGTTGAACCTGAAAACCTGGT
>JBKJND010000452.1:0-4605 GCA_046596095.1 Ahniellaceae bacterium
TGTCGATGGGGCCGAGCACCGCAATGCGCTCGTCGCGCGCTTCGAACCCATCGCATACCGCGCACAGTCGCACTACGCCGTGGGCAATCGCAGCTTCGATGTCGTCGATCGGCGGCAGCCTGTCGACAATGCCGGTGGCGAGAATCACCTGCTGCGCGCGCCAACTCACTGCGTCGCCGCCGGTCGTGCGGCCGCTCGCGACGAACCCGTCCGCTGCGCGGGACAGTCGCTCGACGCTGGCGGTTTCTATGGCGGTGCCGAAGCTTTCAGCTTGCTGGCGCAACTTCGCCAGCAACGCGGGTCCGGCGATCCCGAATGGAAAGCCTGGGCAATTGTGCGAGGTCGGAATCCAGCGTGCGCGCGACGCGCCCGCGTCGACCACCGCAATGCGCCGGTGATAGCGCGCAAGATACGTCGCGGCGGTCAGCCCTGCAGGGCCTGCGCCGATGATGAGGCAGTCGAGCGGCGCCTCGTTCTCTTTGCCCATACGGATCCCCGCGTTCTCGACCTGCGCGCAAGCATGCGGCGGTGCAGGTGAACCCAATCCATCGCTGGCGCGTGAACGGCAACCGTCCACGGTCGGCGCTGGATTGGAGCGACGGGGCGCGCCCGGCGTACCCTTGCTGTTCAACAAACCGTGGGGAAGACAATTAATGAAACTGTCGAAGATTTCGAGCGCCGTTGGATTCGCGCTGATGCTGGCCACCGGCGTAGCGTTTGCGCAAAAGGCTGATCCCGTCGAGGCCACGCGCAACGCGGAACAGGCCAAGGCGGATGCCGCGGCGGCCGAAGTGTCGGCTGATGTAGCCGAGGACCGGGCCGAGGCAAAGGATCTCGCCGACGCACCGGACGCGCGTGCTGCTGAAAAACGCGCGGATGCCGCGGAAGTTGCGGCGAAAGCTGCAGCCAACGCCGCCGAAGACGCCGATGAATCGGCCGAGGATGTACGCGACGGCGATGCCGACGCTGCGCAGGAAGCCGGTCGCGCGCGCGCAGGTGCGGATGTCGCTGCCGCAGGTGCCGACGTTGCAGCCGACGCCGCAGCCGCAAACGCGAGTCCGGGCGCAACCGCAATGCCGGCCATGTCGGCCGAGCAACAGGCAATGATGGACGCCTGGACCAAAGCGGGCATGAAGGGCGCGCAGCACGAGCAAATGGCCGGGATGGTCGGCGAGTGGCACGCGAAAGTCAGCCAGTGGATGGACCCGGCGGCTCCAGTGCAGACCTCCACCGGCACTCAAGTGAGCACGTCGATGTACGACGGCAAGTTTGTCCAGTCGAAGTTCAGTGGCACTTCTCAGGGCCAGCCGTTTGAAGGCACCAGCCTCATGGGATACGACAACGTGCGCGGCAAATACACCAACACCTGGCACGATTCGATGGGCACCGGCATCTTCATGGCGATGGGCGATTACGACCCCGCTACGAAAACCTACACGTTGCGCGGCACCATGGCCGATCCCATGAAGCCGACGGAATTGATGCCGGTGCGTGAAGTGATCCGCGTCGTGGACGACAACAACCATGTGTTCGAGTGGCACGAGACGCATGGCGGCAAGGAAGTGAAAACCATGGAAATCATCTACACGCGCAAGTAATCGCCGGTTGCGGCTCGTCACGATCCCGCACAGTCGCTGAACGCGGCGACGGTGCGGGGTTGCGAGGCGCGGTTTCACGTAGATAAACCGCGCGTGAAGGCGCTATCGTTGGCGGCCCTGTGCCACGGAGGGCGGATACGCCTGAAAACCTTGGCTCCATTGCTGGCGCGTCAGCCGGCGCGCATTGCCCTGCTCTTGCTGGTCATCGCGATCGTCGTAGGCGTGCCCGTGTGGGTGGGCCTGGTGTCGCTGCGGCAGCCGCATGCCGCGCGCGCTCTGGCAGCCCATGCGGCGGAAGTGCAAATGCAAGTGCTGCAGCTCGCGCGCGAAGTCAGGCGCATGGAAAGCCACGTGTTCGCGCAGATGCTCGGCGTACCCAGCGTCGCCAGCTTCGACTTTGCGCTTGCCAGCGCCAGCGTGGTCGGGCACCTCAACGAACTGCGCCTGGAAACGCGCGACAACCCCAAGCAACAGCAACGCCTGGAAGAACTGCAGTCGCTGGTGCTTGCCCGGTTGTCGGTCCTCGACAGGGCGCGTATCAGCACGCCTGAGGCGGCCCGAGAATTGATTCGAGTCAGCAACCAGGCACCGTCACAGACGCTATTAATTGACGCGATCGCTTCGGAAGCACGCAGCCTGGCGCTCCGGCGCCAACAAGTGTCGAACCTCGGCGAACGTCGCACCCGCGCTGTCGCGATCAGCGGCGCGCTGGCGCAAGCGGCCTTGCTGATCGTGTTGTTGCTGCTGGCCGAACGCGAACGCGCGCGCAGCGCGCGTGCAGCGATGGCGACGGACGTCGAGCGCGGACGCGCTTTGCGGGTGGTCCAGGCGGTGCCGGTGCCGATCGCGCTGCTGTCGCCCACGCTGCATGTTGTCGAGGCCAACCCCGCCTTTCGCGATCTTTACGGCAGTGCCGAACAAAACGGCATCGGGCGTCCCTTGTCGGAAATCGCCAACGGCAGCTGGAACGATTCCGGGCTTTTGCAAAGGCTTGGCGATGTCGCGCAGCTGGGGCGTGAGCTGTGGGACTACGACACACTGCAACACGACATCGAGCAACGCGAACGCAACATGCTGCTTAATGCCCGACGGCTCGGCACCGAGCGGGACGATCTGGTGCTGCTCACCGCGATCGACATCACCGCGACCCGGCGCGGCGACGAGCAGGTGCGCGAGCTCAACAAGCAGCTCACCGGCAAGATCGAGCAGGTGTCCGAGGTCAATCGCGAGCTTGAGGCATTCAGTTATTCGGTGTCGCACGACTTGCGCGCGCCGCTGCGCCACATCGCGGCGTTTGCGGGCAAGCTCAGCATGGAGCTTGGAGATGGCGCCAGCGAGAAGTCTCGGCATTACTTGACCGTGATCGACGAATCGGCCCGACGCATGAGCCAGCTCATCGACGATCTGCTGGTGTATTCGCGCCTCGGTCGCGGGGCCATGCGCATCCTGCCGGTCGACATGCAGTCGATGGTGGCGGATGTGCGCGCGATGCTGTCGTCCGACCTGCGCGCGCAGGCGGTGCAATGGGATATCGGACACCTGCCGGTGGTCGAGGCCGACGACAACATGCTGCGCACCGTCTGGCAGAACCTCCTCGGCAATGCAGTCAAGTATTCGTCGACCAACGCTGCTGCCCGGATTCGCGTGCGCGCCGAACTCGACGCCAATACGCGCGAATGGGTGTTTTCGGTGGCCGACAACGGTGTCGGTTTCGACATGGCCTACATCGACAAGCTGTTCGGCGTGTTCCAGCGCCTGCACAAGGCCAGCGAATTCCCGGGCACCGGCATCGGCCTCGCCAACGTCCGCCGCATCGTGTCGCGGCACCAGGGCCGCGTCTGGGCCGAGGGCACACCCGGCGCAGGCGCCACGTTCTGCTTTACGCTACCGGCAGTCGAGCGATGAGCGAGGCCCAGCCTTTGAACGATTTGAACGCGGTGACGCATTTCCCGGCGGTGGCCCGCACCGCACCACCCATCAGCCTGCCCTCCAGAGGTGCCGACGTGAAAAAGGACATCCGCACGATTCTGCTGGTCGAAGACTCGACCGCCGACGCCGAGTTGACGCTGGACGCGCTGCGCGACGCGCATCTCGCCAATCCGGTGGTGCACGTCGAGGACGGCGCCGACGCGCTCGATTACCTTCTCAGGCGCGGCGAGTTCGCCGGACGCGCGGACGAGGATCCGGCCGTCGTGCTCCTCGATATCAAGATGCCGCGCGTCGACGGGCTTGAAGTGCTGCGCACCATGCGCCAGACCGCCGCTTTGAAGCGCGTGCCGGTGGTGATGCTGACTTCGTCCCGCGAAGAACGGGATCTTGCTGCGAGCTGGGATCTTGGCGTCAACGCCTATGTGGTCAAGCCGGTCGACGTGCGCCAGTTCTTCGAAGCCGTGCAAACGCTTGGACAGTTCTGGGCGGTACTCAACGAATCGCCTGAAGAGCATTGATCGGGATGAGCGCAGGAGTGACTTCCAATAACGCCGATGACCACGGAAGCTCGATGAAATGAGTCCGACCGGTCCGCATCGCGTGCTGTTCGTCGAGGACGATCCGTTCGACGCGGAGCTCGCCATCGACCGGCTGCGCGCGGACGGACTGCATTTTGAATCGCTCCTGGTCGATGACGAGGCGGGGTTCCTGCAGGCGTTGGTCGAGTTCCAACCGGAGCTTGTCGTCTGCGACTTCAACCTGCCGGGGTTTTCCGGCGAAGCAGCCCTGCTCAAGCTGCGTGAGATCTCCCCGCTCACGCCTTTCATTTTTCTCTCCGGCAGCATCGGTGAATCGGTTGCGGTCGATGCGCTCCGCGCGGGCGCCACCGACTACATCCTCAAGCATCAGCCCACGCGCCTGCCCTCGGCGGTACGCCGCGCGCTAGCTGAAGCGAGCGAGCACAAGGCCCGAAAGCAGGTCGAAGCAGAACTCATGCGCTCGCAGCGTTTCGAAAGCCTGGCCGTGCTGGCCGGCAGCTTCAGTCATGACTTGCGCAACGTGCTGCAGCCGGTGCTGA
>JBKJND010000454.1:0-5421 GCA_046596095.1 Ahniellaceae bacterium
TTTAATTCCATGGCCCAAGGTCGACTTCGCGCGATTTGGCGAGATTTCCACCGCACCGCTGTCGAAGATCAAGAGGATTTCCGGCGCCAACCTCGCGCGCAACTGGGCGATGATTCCGCACGTCACGCAGTTCGACGCTGCCGACATCACCGATCTCGAAGCGCTGCGCGTCGAACTCAACGAAGAAAACGCAAAACTCATCGCCAAAGGCAGCGCGACCAAGCTGACGATGCTCGCGTTCCTGATCAAGGCGGTGGTGGCGTCTTTGCAGAAATTTCCGACGTTCAATGCTTCGCTCGATGCCAGCGCCGAAAACCTGGTGCTCAAGAAGTATTTCCATGTTGGTTTCGCCGCCGACACGCCGAATGGTCTTGTGGTGCCGGTGATCCGCGACTGCGACAGGAAAGGCGTCATGCAGATCGCCGCCGAATCCGGCGAGCTCGCAGCCAAGGCGCGCGACGGCAAGCTCGGTCCCGCGGACATGAGCGGTGGCTGTTTCTCGATCTCCTCGCTTGGCGGCATCGGTGGCAGCGCGTTCACGCCCATCGTCAATGCGCCTGAAGTGGCAATTCTCGGAGTGTCTAAATCAGCGATGCAGCCGATCTGGAACGGCCGCGAGTTCGTACCGCGCCTGATGCTGCCGTTGTCGCTTTCCTACGATCATCGCGTGATCGATGGTGCATCGGCAGCGCGCTTCACTTCGTACCTCGCGCAAGTGCTCGGCGACATGCGCCGGGTGCTGCTGTGAGCGGCGGTTGCGGCATGGCCGGAGCGCGCTGATGGCGACGATGGAAATCAAGGTTCCCGACATCGGCGGGTATGACGGCGTGCCGGTGATCGAAATGCTGGTCAAGGTTGGCGATACGGTTGCGCTCGACCAGGGACTCGTAACGCTCGAGTCCGACAAGGCGACGATGGAAGTGCCGTCAAGCGCGGCGGGCATCATCAAGACTTTGCGTGTGAAGGTCGGCGATACCGTCGCGGAGGGGAGCGTGATCGCGGAAATCGAAGCGACCGCTGTGATCGCTGCGTCCACGGCACAGACCGCAACGACGCCCGCGCCACCTACACCAGAGCAAGCATCGAAGTCCGCGGAGCACCGCGTCGACGAGCGCCGTGCTTCAGAGGGTACGCCACCGGATGATGCCGACGAGCAACGCACAGCGAGCATCGATCGCCGATCAAGTACGGCGTTGCCGGAGTCGGGGCGCAAGGCCGATCACACCGCGCAACTGGTCGTACTCGGCGCCGGACCGGGCGGCTACTCGGCCGCGTTTCGCGCTGCCGATCTGGGTCTCGACGTGATTCTGGTTGAGCGTTATGCGGAACTCGGTGGCGTGTGTCTCAACGTCGGCTGCATTCCGTCCAAGGCGCTGCTGCACGCGGCGGATGTCATCGACCAGGCCGCGCACGCGAGTGACTTTGGCGTCGAGTTCGGCAAGCCCGCGATCACGCTCGACAAGTTGCGCGATTACAAGAACACGGTCGTTGGCCAGTTGACCAAGGGACTTGCCGGCATGGCGAAGCAGCGCAAGGTACGCGTGCTCACCGGACACGGGCGTTTCCTGTCGCCGCATGAGCTCGCGGTGAAGACCGATGCGGGCGAGAGTGTTGTGCGCTTCGACAAGGCCATCATCGCGGTCGGCTCGCAGCCGGTGAAGTTGCCGGGCTTTCCTTGGGACGACGCACGCATCATGGATTCAACCGATGCGCTGGAACTTGCCGAGATTCCGCAGTCGTTGCTGGTGGTCGGCGGGGGCAACATCGGCCTCGAGATGGCCACCGTTTTCCGTGCGCTCGGATCGAACGTAACCGTAGTTGAAATGGCGGACCAGTTGATGCCCGGCAGCGATCCCGATCTGGTCAAGCCGCTCGCGGATCGTCTCAGGAAGCAAGGCGTCTCCGTGCATCTTGCAACCAGGGCGGCGAAGGTCGAAGCGGGCAAGAAGGGCATCACCGTTGCTTTCGAAGGCGCCAAAGTGCCGGAACCGCAGACGTTCGATCGCGTGCTGGTGTCGGTCGGACGTGCACCAAATGGCGGCAAGATCAACGCGGCTTTCGCTGGGGTGGAAGTTGATGCGCGCGGTTATATCGCCGCCGACGGACAGCTACGCACCAACGTGCCGCACATCTTTGCCATTGGCGATGTCATCGGACAACCGATGCTGGCGCACAAAGCCACGCACGAGGCGCACGTCGCGGCGGAGGTTGCAGCTGGGCACAAGCGTGCATTCGATGCGCGCGTGATTCCGTCGGTGGCCTACACCGATCCCGAGATAGCGTGGGTCGGAGTCACCGAAACCGAGGCGAAAGCCAAAGGCATCAAGATCGGCGTCGGCAAATTTCCATGGGCGGCGTCGGGCCGCGCCATCGGAATCGGCCGCACAGAAGGCTTCACGAAGCTCATCTTCGACGAAGCCTCGCACCGCATCATCGGCGCCGGCATCGTCGGCGTACACGCCGGCGATCTGATCGCGGAACTTGCGCTCGCCATCGAGATGGGTTGCGAGGCCGCCGACATCGCGCGCACGATTCACCCGCATCCGACATTAAGCGAATCCATCGGCATGGCAAGCGAGGTCTTCGAAGGCACCATCACCGACCTCTACCTCCCCAGGAAAAAATAGCTTCAGAGACTTGACAGCCCCCCCCCCTGCCACCGGTACCTTGCGCATCGTTTTGCGGGTGCACGGCTGAAGCCGCGAACAAGCGTTCGAATTTTTTGGACCGATCAGGGGGGTCGAATATGTTGGGTTCATTTGGGAAAAGGTTGCTTCTGTCTTGCTTGCTTGCAATGCTGTCGGTTAGTGCCCACGCCGTTTGCGGACGCATTGCGCAAGGCGACAATTTCGGTATTTACGAATTCGATTACGCCAGCGACGTGTGGGTGTTGGTCGAATCTTATTATTCGCCGGAGTTGGATTATATCGAGCCCCATCCCGAAGCGGTCGAAATGCCGCCCAACGGGAGTTGGGGTGGGCCACCCGGGGGAGGTGGTAGCGGGCCGCCAACGTACGTTCGAGGCGCTACCGGGGCGATCAAAGACAAGACGCCTCCTGACGCCACGCGCGGAGCCTGCGTTCTGGAAACAATAATCGTAACAGCTGTTGCAGGGAGACCAATGGGTGGTGGCCGCGCAAGTCTGTCGGTTTCAAGCGGCAGTCGCGGAGGGTTTTTCGGATTCTTCAGACGCCTTTTTGAGCGAGAGGTTCTCGACATATTTGGGCAGAATGCCGAACCGCACGCAACTTGTCAGAGTGACCAGCTAACGCGTTACTTGCATGCCCGTGAGGTCGCTCGGCTCTTGAGTCCTTTCTCTATGAGTAACGGTCAATCGCTGCGCGTGACCTATAATGATGGGGGAACCGAAATCTGGATCGTCTCTGACCGCTTCTCCTCAGTGCGAATTTTCGACGTTCCCCAGCCCAACAGCCTGACGTGCCCAAATCCCTAAAAGTGAAACGTGCAACACAAATAGTTCTTGCCATGACTGCCACTTTGCTGGCGGGGTACTGGTTGAGCGAATCCGGCGGGTTGCTGAGAACGCACTCGCCGGAGTCTCTTGAAAGTCGTCATGACAACGGAAAGACCGGTTCTGGGCAAGACCAAAGCCCTATAGCTATCAGTGAAAAGAATCAATCTCCTGATTCGCTCAGAATTAAGGTGGTCCCGCCCGCAGTTTCAGCTTGGTCGAAAGCGAACCTGCGTTCCGCGCTAGAGACCTCGGGCTTGGATGAGCGAGAGCGTGCAATGCTCGCTTTCCACATGTCGATTGCGTGCCTCCCACTGGCGAGCGAACATCCAGCGCTACATGCTCAACGCAAGAAAGAAGTGATGGCACAAGGCTTCTACGATGAGTTAGCTCTCTACTGCGGGGACTTTGCAGATGATTTGGCGGTAGACGCACTTCAAGAATCGATTCCGGGCCTCTACCAGTTTGCGAGTGGGCACGAACGTTCAATGTACGCAAGCGATGATCACCTTGTCGGTTCGGATGACAAGAAGCGAATTGCCATTCAGAAACTACGTTCAAGTGTAAGTTACGTTGAGTTGTATGAGGCTGCCTTCTACCTCTCGAGCAATGGATACTTCAGAGCCCCTCATGGAGGCGACGCGTTCAATTGGAGTTACCTGCACCTAGAGTCCGCAATTGATCTTGTAGTTTGTTCGCTGACTGCGAACTGCGGACCGCGATCGCCGTTTACGCTACGGGTCTGCGCTCGCAGCTTGCAATTGCATTCGGGAGGATGTCCGCAGCCGATGGGATATGTCGAGGCTCTACGCGCAAATCTCATAGCGTCCGACTTTGACGCTGCGATGTCTCTTTTTCGCCAAATCATGGCACTTCGCAACGGTCGTTGACAGAATTTAGGCGGGCAAGCGATAGGAAAACTGCTGGCGGAACTGCTCGCGGAAATCGGCGAGGGTGAAGCGCTGGTTCTGGGTACCGGGATATTCGATCTTGATCGCGCCCATGAGTGAGGCGATGCGGCCCGTAGTGGCGAGATCGAGTCCGCGCATGAGACCGAACAGGAGTCCGGCGCGATAGGCGTCGCCGCAGCCGGTCGGATCGATCACGCGGATCGGTGTGGCGGGCGGTACTTCCAGCGTGCCGTTGGGCGTGTGGATCAACGAGCCGTGCGGGCCCTTGGTGATGATGTAGGCCCTGACCTTGGCGGCGATGTCGCGCTCGCTCCAGCCGGTGCGCTCGGTCAGAAGACTCGACTCGTAGTCGTTGACGGTGACGTAATCGGCCTGCTCGATGAAATGCCGGAATTCTTCGCCGTTGAAGAGCGGCATTGCCTGCCCGGGATCGAAGATGAAAGGAATGCCGCAGGCCGCGAACTCGGTCGCATGCTGCAGCATGGCTTCGCGTCCGTCCGGCGACACGATGCCGAACTCGACGTCCGGCACGTCGCGGACGTGGTTCTCGTAGGAACGCATCATTGCGCCCGGATGGAACGCGGTGATCTGGTTGTCGTCCAGATCCGTGGTGATGAAGGCTTGCGCGGTGTAGAGATCGGGAAGCTCGGTGACGCGCGACATGTCGATGCCGACACGCTCGAAATGTTCCCGATAGGGGCCGAAATCCTGGCCCACCGTGGCCATCGGCAACGGATTGCCGTCCAGCAAGTGCAAGTTGTAGGCAATGTTGCCGGCGCAGCCCCCGAACTCCCGACGCATGCGCGGCACCAGGAACGCCACGTTCAGGATATGCACCTTGTCCGGCAGGATGTGGTTCTTGAACTGGTCCGGGAACACCATGATGGTGTCGTACGCCAGGGAACCGCAGACGAGGATGGTCATGGCCGCGATTATAACGGCGAGGAAGCGCTCACCTTCCACTGATGCGCGGCTGTCGTGCCCCGACCGGCGGCGTTGACGGGACCTCCCCCGGGGCGCAATGTCGATCCCGCTGAA
>JBKJND010000230.1:0-2500 GCA_046596095.1 Ahniellaceae bacterium
GTCAATTGCGGAACGGCGCGATGCCGCGCTCGCCGAGCACGATGATGGCGCCGTTGGCGTCGGTCACGACACCGGCAAGGATGGGCGACTCGCCTTCCGCGGTGCGGTACCGGCTGACGACAAACGGACTCTCGGCGTTGTCTCGACGCAGCATCACGCCATTGGCGCCGACCAGCAGCGCGCCGCCCTGCGCGATAGGACTGCCGCCCATGAGGCTCGCTTCGACTCCGGAATTGACCTCTTGCCAGGTCTCGCCAAGGTCAAACGTCTCGAGCACATTGCCGCGCAGGCCGAACAACAGGACGTGGTCGTTGTTGAACCCGATCGCGCCAAACATTGAACCTGCGTACGGGAGCTTGAGCTTCTGCCATGTAGCGCCCTGGTCGCGCGAGCGGAACGCGGTGCCCCGCTCGCTGGCGATGAACAATGCGCCCGACCCCGTTCGCGCAATCGCATTGAGGTGCGGGTCGCTTTCCTCATCCAGGTTGAGTTCGTCAGCACTGAAATTCCAGGATGCGTTGTCGCCTTCGGCCGGTGCTTCCGATGCCGGCGCGGCGGCCGCGACTTCTGCTTCATCGATGGGGGCATCGTCGACCACCGCATCGCCACCCAGAATCGACCGCGTCTCCCAGGTGACGCCGCCGTCGCGGGTTTCCAGCAGCAGGCTGTAGGCACCCACGGCAAACCCGTGCTCGGCATCGAGGAACAGCACATCGAGCAAAGGCACGCCGCTCTGGGGATCGTCGGACTCCGCATCCCAGGGATCCACTCGTTGCCGTTCCCATGAGACGCCCGCATCCGCCGAGTACAGAATGACGCCGTCGTGCCCGACGGCCCAGACGTTGTCGTCGACGGCGAACGCGGCGGTGAGCGTGGCGCGCGTCGGCACGTTGGCGATCTGGTTCCATACTTCACCGGCGCCGCGCACGATGGTGCCGCGTTCGCCCACCGCGATGATCGAATCACCTACGCGCACGCTGTCGATCAACACGGCTTGTGCCGCGAGTCGCACCGATTCGCTGACTGCCACGCTCGAATCCGGGGACTTGCTCGCTGGTCTGGTATCGCTGACCGGCGCGGACGCTTTGCTATCCGTCTGCGATTGCGGCGTCTGCGCGATAGCGGCGCCGCTCAGCGCGGCGAACAGCAACGCGACGCAAATCTTGAACAGTCGGTGCTGCCGCATCGCTTACCCCTGCCATGTTGCGCAAGTCTTGTTGCCCGCAAACGCCGATTGTAGGAGCGGCGCAAGCCGCGATGACGGAGGCTGGATTTCCATCGCAGCTGGCGCCGCTCCTACATGAGCATCGTGTTCCGCCCGAACGCCTTAGCGCACGCCCTTGGTTCGGAGCGCCTGCGGAGAATAGTTCGCCGGAGTGCTCAGGTGTCCAAAGTCGCGGGTCTCGTCTTCGTTGTCGAGCAACTGGGTGATGTAGCGACCCGACTTGACGTCGTGATGCGTCTCCAGCGTGGTCCAGACCGTCGGCACTTGATAGAAATTGATCGGAGCGCCTTCGGAGTAACGCCACATCGCGCCCTGACTGTCGTAATGGTCGATCTGCACGATCTGCCAGCTGTCCTCGTCGAGATAAAACGTGCGGCGGCTGTTGATGTGACGCTTGCCCGGCTTGAGCTTGGCTTCCACCACCCACACGCGGTGCAGTTCATAGCGAAGCTTGGCCGGATTAAGGTGTCCTGGCCGGATCAGGTCGCGCACCTTGGTGCCGCCTGCCTTTGCCTGATACGAGTTGTACGGAATGTACATTTCCTTCTTGCCGACGAGCTTCCAGTCGAAGCGGTCCATCGCGCCGTTGAACATGTCGGTCATGTCGTTGGTGCGCAAACCGTCAGCCGCGGTGCCGGGGTTGTCGTAAGCGACGTTGGGGGCCCTGCGCACACGTCGCTGACCTGGGTTGTATACCCATGCCTGACGCGGCGCCGCTTTCGCGTTCAAAGTCTCGTGGACCAGCAGCACCTGGCCCGCGAGCCGGGCCGGCGATATCACTTCCTGTTTGAAGTACAGCAGGATGTTGTTGATGTTCTCCGACGTGTTGCCTGGCTTGTAGTAAAGACCGAGCACTTCTTCGCGCAGCTTGACCAGATTGAAAGCGCCACCCGCAGTCACGGGTGCCTGGTTGGAATAACTGACGACCGATATGCCCTTGTACTTGAGCTTGTGGTTCCAGATGGCCTCATAGCCATCGTTGACGATGGGGAACGGCACGCCCTCGGCGCAGTTCTCAACGCCATCGCCGTTGGCTACCAGCTTGCAGCGGGTTGCATTGCGCATCGTGTATTCGTAGGTACGTGCCGGAAACGATGCCGAACGCCGCGTCGGATACACGATCATCTTGAACGTGCCGTAGCGAGCGAACATCGCCTGCAGACCCGGCGACAAACGCTCGGCGTGCTGCTTGTAGTTGGCCGGCGTGATCGTCAACGTCGACCGGTCCGCAGCGAATGGGTCGACGTGGAAAGCGCCCGCGCGGTAACCCGGCGG
>JBKJND010000241.1:0-14379 GCA_046596095.1 Ahniellaceae bacterium
GGCGGCGCGATGAGCAGGTCCGCGCTGGCGCTCGCGCGTTGGCTGGCCGCGGTCGCGCCGACCGTTCCCGCGCGCAACAGCAACTCGATGATTCCGGGGCGCGTGCGCTTGCGAAAGAGATCCGGCAACAGGGCCCACCATGGCGGCAGCTCGGTCTCGTCTGCCATCGCGGTGATGCCGTGCTCTGCGCCGACATCGACCGCGATGGTCTCGTCGACCGGCCATTGGCGCATCACGCCGACCGGCAAATTGTCGAGCACCGCGCCGTCGACAAATACCTTGCCGCCTTCGATGACCGGCGGCAGCACGCCGGGAATCGCCACCGACGCGCGCAGCGCACGCCACAAGGGGCCCTGCCGGTGCACGTGCACCAGATTGTCAGTGAGATTCGCGCTGATGCAGAAAAACGGCAGCGCCAGTTCTTCGATGCGCTGCTCGCCGAATACCTCGCGCAAAAGCGCCGACACGCGCCGCCCCGAGTTCACCGCGTACAGCGGCAAGGTCCAACCCGACAGCGGCCGCCGCGTCACGAACGCATAGCGCATCACTTTGAGGACCTCATCGAGCGGGACATCGCGCGCCATGAGCGCCGCGACTACCGCGCCGATGCTGGTGCCCGCGACCACGTCGGGCAGCGCATTGAACTCCGCCAGCGCACGCACCACGCCGACGTGCGCGAAGCCGCGCGCGCCGCCTCCGGCGAGTACCAATCCGCGACCGTGTCCGGCCACCATGCGCGCGATGCGCGGCAGGTCTGCAGGGGACCGCAGTTGATGCGACAACATGCCGCCATACCACTGGCTCCACGCCGCGGTGCACGCGCTGCCGTGTTGGCTGTCCAGCAGCAAGTGCTCGATGCGCGGAACCGGGCTTGAATCGAGCGTTTGAGGATCGCGCGTATGCGGGTCGGGCGGGCGATCGGCGCGTACCGCATGCAGCCACACGTCGGCCTGGCGCTTGCACAGCTTCCGCCACCCGGACTGTCCCGGCTGATCGACGTACAGCACGCGACGATGCGTTTGCTCGAGCGCGTGCAGCTCGGTGGTGGTCATGCGCGCGCCGTCGGCGTAACGCACCACTGCCGTGTTGCTGAGCGTACCGAACGCCAGCGCGAGACCCGTTGCCAGCGCGCCCAGATCGATCGACTCATCGCCTGCCAGCAAGGCGATGGTGCGCGGCCCCGCGTGCAGCGCGTTATCCCCGGCGATCCGGCTGTGGCGGCGAAACGCATGCCGCGCCAAAGCCAAAGTGGCTGCCGGTTCGCGCAAGGCCAACGCCTCAAACGCCGGGCGATCGAGCATGAGCAACTCGCTGTCGCGACAGGCGTACACCGTGGCGCTACGCGCGGCGCCGGTGAAAAGTGCAGCCTCGCCGACCGTCTCACCGGGGCTCACGTGCCCCAGCACCTGCGGACGATCAACGCCTTGACGGAATGCGCAGAGGCTACCCGCGACGAGCACATACAACGCATCCCCTGGATCGCCTTGGCGGAACAGGATGCGGCCTGACGGAAGTACCAGCGCGCGCAACTGCTGCAACAACCACGCGCGTCCCTCGTTGCTGAGCTCGGCATAGCCCGGCAGCTTGTTCGCGACATCGTCGCTCAGCGCAGGAATCTCGGCGTTCATGGCGCAAGCATGCACCGCGCGCCCGGTTTCGCCAACCCGACGTAGAATCGCGCCATGCGTATCGTTTCCTGGAACGTCAATTCCCTCAATGTCCGTTTGCCGCAGCTCGTGCGCTGGCTCGAGCATTCGATTGAGCACGAACCCGGGCGCGCGCCCGACGTGATCGCGCTGCAGGAACTCAAGCTTGAGGACGCGCGGTTTCCGCATGCGGACATCGAAGCGCTCGGATATCACTCGCTGGTGTCTGGCCAAAAGACGTACAACGGCGTGGCCTTGCTGACACGGATCCCCGCAATCGACGCGATCGCCGACTTGCCGGGCCTTGCCGATCTGCAGCGGCGCGTGCTCGCCGCGACCGTCGGCGATGTGCGCGTGATCAACTTCTACGTGGTCAACGGCCAGGCCGTCGGTAGCGAGAAGTTCGAATACAAGTTGGCCTGGCTCGGAGCCGCGCGCGAGTTTCTCGCGCAGCAACTGGCGCAGTACCCAAGACTGATCGTGCTGGGCGATTTCAATATTGCGCCCGATGACCGCGACGTTCACGACCCGGTTGCCTGGCACGAGCGAATCCTGTGCTCGACACCCGAGCGCGATGCGTTGCGCGGGTGGCTCGCGCTCGGCCTGCACGACAGCTTCCGCTTGTTCGAAGAGAACGCGGGCCACTACAGCTGGTGGGATTATCGGCAGGCCGCGTTCCGTCGCAATCTGGGTCTGCGCATCGATCTCATCCTGGTCAGCGATGCCTTGCGCGCGCAGTGCCGCGGCGCGGGTATCGACGCGGTGCCACGAACCTGGGAACGACCGTCGGATCATGCGCCGGTGTGGCTCGATCTTGCCCCGCTTGAGCCGCAGCCATGATCGACGATCCCGACATCCCGCTTGAGGAAGAGGAACTGGACGCCTTGGGCGAGCGTCTCGCCGATCGTGCCGGCGACGATGGCTTGCTGCTCGATGGCGTACATGGATTGCTGACAGCCCTCAGCATCGGCCCCGGCGAAGTCGGTCCGCAGCAGTGGTTGTCCGCCGTATTGAACGCCGACGAGCCGTTCGCCGACGAAACCGAAGCGCGGCAGACCATCACGATGCTGCTGCGCTTTCATCAAGCTGTACTACGCGAGCTTGAGAGCCTGGAGTACGAACCGATCCTCGGCCACATTGAGGAAGACGATGGGTCACCGCACGTGAGCGCGGCGGGTTGGTGCGAAGGTTTCTCCGCGGGCGTCGATCTCGGCGGCGCGGCATGGGAACAACGCATGCAGGCGGATCCGCAGTTACTCGATTTGCTGGGCCCGATCGTGCAACTTGCGGCCGATGAGGAACTGTTCGATCTGGGGGACGGCGCCGAAGTCGCGCCCCTGTCGGAAGCCGAATACGAAAGCGCGCTCGATGGCATCGCTGCGGCGGTGCTCGATGTGCAGCAGTACTGGCGCGAGCACCCGGTCACAGTAGAAGAATCAGGTCCGGACGCGCCCGCCGACAGTGACGTTGAACGCGTGGTCCCGCGCCGCCGCGGCGGCCGCTGGGTGCACTGAACCGCCGTGTTCCGTAGCGCCGAGGTCTGCAGCTCTTTTGCACTTGTAGTGCCGAGCTTGCTCGGCTGGGGCCCGACGAAAAGCAGCGCAGCAAGCTTCGCGCTACAACCGCCGAACAGTGCTTCAGCGCGTGGTGAGGCGCACCAGCAGGTCCGCGAAGCGTCGATACGGAGGGCGCGCCAGGCTCGTGCTGGCGAACGCGGCAGCTTGGCGGAACACCGGCAAGCGCTTGGAAAACGTCTCGAAACTGTAGCGGCCGTGATACTGCCCCAGGCCCGACGCACCGATGCCGCCGAAAGGCAGACCGCCTTGCGCGAACTGCACGATGGTGTCGTTGATCGCGACGCTGCCGACTGATGTGCGCGCCAGGAAATCATCGACGCGCTGCGCGTCGTTGTCGAACAGATACAACGCCAGTGGTCGCGGTCGCGCGTTGATGTAGTCGATGGCGGAATTCGCGTCGCGCACGCCGACCAGCGGCAGCACCGGCCCGAACAACTCTTGTTGCATCAACTCGGTATCGGCAGGCGCATCAAGCACAAGGGTCAGCGGGAGCACGCGCCGCTGCGCGTCGCCCGGGCCGATCTCGATCAAACGCGCGCCGCGCGCCTTCGCATCTGCGAGCCAGCCACGCAGGCGCGCGTATTGCGCGTCGTTGACCACCGAGGTCAGATCGGAAGCCGCCGCACCCGCCGGAAAATACGCCGCGACCGCTCGTTGCAATGCTGCGACCAGCGCCTCCATGCGCTCGCCTTCGACCAGCAGATAATCGGCCGCGATGCAGGTCTGCCCACCATTGAAGCACTTGCCCTGCGCGATGCGGCGCGCCGCCTCTTCGAGATCGCAAGACGCGCTGACGAACGCGGGCGATTTGCCGCCAAGCTCGAGCGTCACCGGCGTGAGGTTGGGTGCCGCGGCTGCCATCACCTTGCGTCCGACCGCGGTCGAGCCGGTAAAGAACAAATGGTCGAACGGCAAGCCCGCAAATTCCTGCGCGATTGCGGCGTCCCCGAGCACCACGTCCGCCCGCTGCGCTGGAAACACCTCGGCAATCAGTTCCTGCAACAACGCGGCGGTGCGCGGAGTGTGTTCCGAAGGCTTCAGCAACACGTGGTTGCCGGCACCGATTGCGCCTACCAGCGGAATCAATGCGAGGTTGATCGGATAATTCCAGGGCGACAACACACCGACCACTCCCAGCGGAACCTTGCGCACCTCGTTGCGACCCGGCCAATGCATGAGGCTGGTCGCGACCCGATCCGGGCGCATCCAGCCGCGCAGGTGCGCGCGAATGTGGTCGATCTCCGAGAGCACGGTCATGCCGTCGGCGAGGAGGGTCTCGTGCCGGCTGCGCTGGCCGAAATCCGCGCTGGTCGCCGCCGCGAACGCGTCGAGGCGCGCGCGCAGTGCGGCGCGCAGGCGGGCGAGATCGTCCATGCGTTGCGCGTAGTCGGGGACTTGCGCGCGATGGGCGTCCTGCATCGTCGCGAGGCGCGCGTGCAGCGCGTCTGCCCGGCTGGCGGTCAGGGCCGGTTCCTGCAGTGACGGGTGTAGCGGCGTCATGGAATTTCTCGTCGCTCGCGGTGTGCGTCGTGATGCTAGCACTGCCCCGCTGCAGCACTGTTGGTACGCTGTGCACCAGTTTTCCTGCGAGTTCCGGCATGACCGTGCGTACCTTCCGCCGCGCCCTCCCAGTCATGGGTGCGCGCTGCTACGTGGATCCCGCCGGACTCGTCATCGGCGATGTTGCCTTGGGGGACGATGCCTCGATCTGGCCCGGCGCCGTCGTGCGCGGCGACGTGAACCTCATCCGCATCGGCGCGCGCACCAATGTGCAGGACGGCAGCATCGTGCACGTGACGCACGCGGGCCCGTACACCGGCGACGGATTTGCGTGCCTCATCGGCGACGACGTGACCATTGGCCATGCTGCGGTGATTCACGCCTGCACGATCGAGGATGCCTGCCTGATCGGCATGCACGCCACCGTGCTGGATGGTGCGATCGTGCGCAAGCATGGATTCGTGGGCGCGGGTGCGGTCGTCGCGCCCGGCAAGATTGTGGGTGAGCGCGAGCTCTGGCTCGGCAATCCGGCGCGTTGCGTGCGGCTCCTGGGCGACGGCGAGGTCGAGCGCCTGTATTACTCGGCGCAGCACTACGTGCGGCTCAAGGATCTTTATCTCGCCGACGCGGAGACCGGGTCGCAGTACTAGTCGGTCGCCAGCAACGCCGCCTCGCTGCGACCCGCGTGCAATTCCCGATGCAAGGGCAAGGTGTCGGGGCGGACGCCGTGCCAGATCTCGAAACTCTCTGCAGCTTGCTCGATCAGCATGCCGAGGCCGTCGTGCACGTCGCTGCAACCGGCCGCGCGCGCCCACGCGAGAAAGCGCGAGGCCGCTGCGCCATAGCTCAGGCTCACCGCGAGCGTGCGCGCACCGGTGATCGCAAACGGCAATTCGAGCGCATTGCCGCCGTGGCCGGACGAAGTGGCGTCGAGTACGAAATCGAACGCGCCCAGCGTTGCCAGGTCCTTCCAGTAGCGCGCGTGTACGCGCCGCGGATCGTCGTGACGTTCGCTCAACTGTTCGGCGCGCAGCGCCGTGCGATTGACCAGTGTCACCGACTCCACGCCCGCATCGAGCAGCGCCGGCACTACACCCGCGGCTGCGCCACCCGCACCCAGCATGAGCGTGCGCCGTCCGCGCAGATCGAGGCCCAGGCGTTCGGTCAAATCATGCATGAGCCCCGCGCCGTCGGTGTTGTCGCCGTGCCACGCATCGCCTCGTCGAGTCAATGTGTTGACTACGCCGGCGCGCTGCGCGCTGGCACCGAGCGTGCCGGCGTACGCAAAAGCCAGGGACTTGAGCGGCTGGGTGATGTTGGCGCCTGCGCCGCCGCTCTCCGCGAATGCCGCAAGGCGCTGCGAGAACTCGGCTGCGCCGCAGTCGAGAGCCGAGTAGTCCATCGCGACACCGGTCTGGCGCGCAAACGCGGCGTGGATACGCGGCGAAAGCGAATGCCCGATCGGCTGGCCAAACAACGCGTAATGCTTGCGGGTCACGATGTCTCCGGGTTGATTTTGAGAAGGGGGTTCCACGCGCGTGCCATTACGCGTCCTCACGCAGCCAGCGCGCGGCATCCAGCGCAAAATAAGTCAGCACCGCGTCCGCGCCTGCGCGCTTGCAGGCCAGTAAAGTTTCGAGCGCACAGGACCGTTCGTCCAGCCAGCCTTGCGCTGCTGCTGCCTTGAGCATCGCGTATTCGCCGCTCACCTGATAGACGAATGTGGGCGCACCGAAGGCATCCTTCACGCGGCGCACAACATCGAGATAGGGCAGCCCCGGCTTGATCATAATGATGTCGGCACCTTGCTCGAGGTCGAGCTCGACTTCAAGCAACGCCTCGTCGCTGTTGGCAGGGTCCATCTGGTAGCTGTACTTGTTGCCGCTGCCAAGCGCGCCCGCCGAGCCGACCGCGTCGCGGAACGGTCCGTAGAAACTCGATGCGTACTTCGCGCTGTACGCAAGGATGCGCGTGTGGATGAAGCCGGCTTCTTCGAGGCCGCTGCGGATCGCACCGACGCGGCCATCCATCATGTCGCTCGGCGCCACGATGTCGGCCCCGGCCGCGGCGTGGCTCAGTGCCTGCTTCACCAATGCGTCCACCGTCTCGTCATTGACTACATAGCCGGTGTCGTCGATGAGGCCATCCTGGCCATGCGTCGTGTAGGGATCGAGCGCGACATCGGTGATTACGCCGAGCGCGGGAAAGCGCTGCTTGAGCGCTCGCACCGCACGTTGCGCGAGCCCGTCGTCGCGCCACGCCGACGCCGCGTCGAGCGACTTGGCCGCGGGCGCCGTGACCGGGAACAACGCCAGCGCGGGAATTCTCAATTCGCTGGCTGCTTCCGCGACGCGCAGCAATTCGTCGATCGACACGCGCTCGATCCCGGGCATCGACGCGATCGACGCGCGCCCGGCGGGCTCGTGCACGAACACGGGATAGATCAAATCGTCCGCGCCCAGGCGCGACTCGCGCATCAGGCGTCGCGAGAAATCGTCGCGCCGCAAGCGTCGAGGTCGATGCGTGTACTGGGCCATGCTCGCTCGCAGGTATCGACAGGAAGGCGTCCATTGTGCGGACTTGCAGCGGGCGACGCACGCTTCATCTCCGCGCGCAGGCGTGGCAGGCGACGCAAGACTCGGTTCCGCGCTGCAGCTTGCATTCCGGAGGGGCGGCTGTTCCTATCGAGAGTTGGCATATTGAGGTCGCCGGATCGATGTCCGAACTGATCGTCGTGGAGCGCTCGGCCAGCCTCTGCCATTTGCTCACGCGCACCCTGCAAGCCGCCGATTTGAGTGGCTGGCGTGAACTTGCGAGCACGGTGGACGCGCTCGCGCACATCAAGCGCGAGGTGGGCCTCGGCACCCCGCCCCGCGCGCTGCTTATCGGCGCTCCCGCGCGCCTGCAGCAGGAGTTCCGCGCCCTGCTGGACGAGCTGGGGCGCAATCCGCAAATCGCTGTATTGGTACTGGGTCACGAACGCCTGCCAGAGCTAGATCTCTGGCTTGAGTCGCATCCCGCTGCCGAGTTTCTGCCGTGGGCGCAGTTCGGCCGCGTGCCCGCGATGCTGCAACAGCTCGCACCGGCCAACACCGCGCTTGAACCTGCGCCCTTGCGCCGCTCCGACGCGGTGCGCGTGCTGTTCGTCGACGACTCTGCCAGCGTGCGCATGAAGTACCAAAGCGTGCTGTTGCGTGAGGGTTACGCGGTCGATCTCGCCGGCACCCGGCACGAGGCGCTGTCCCGCGCGCGTGCGCGCAGCTACGACCTTATCGTAGTCGACTATTACCTGCCTGACGGCACCGGTGAAACGCTGTGTCGGGAACTGCGCGAAATAGCGCATACGCGCGACGCATTGATCGCCGTCATCACCGGCAGCTACCGTGACGACATCATCCGCAGCTGCCTCGAGGCCGGCGCGATCGAGTGTATGTTCAAGAGCGAGGCGATGGAGCTCTTCACCGTGCGTATCGCAAGTCTTGCGCGCCAGGTGCAGATGCAGCAGCGCGTCGAGTCCGAACGGCAACGGCTCGACGGCATTCTCGGGGCGGTGGCGGATGGCGTGTATGGGGTCGATCGCAACGGCGTCGTGACATTCATCAATCCAAACGGGCTGCGCCTGCTCGGCTACAGCCACGAAGATCAGATCGTGGGCCACGCCGCGCACGAGTTGTTTCATCCGATGCGCGAAGATGGCACCGTGCTCGCTGGCGAGGATTCACCGCTGGCGCGCGCCTACTCAACCAGCGCGCCCATCAACCAGTTCGAAACCGTATTCTGGTCCCGTGACGGCGCCGCCTTGCCGGTGGAGTGCAGTTTGCGGCCGTTGGCGATCGACGGCCGGCACCAGGGCGCGGTCGTCGTTTTTCGCGACATTTCGGATCGCAAGAGCGTCGAGCGATTGCACTGGGAGATGACGCACGACGGCTTGACGCGCCTCATCAACACGCGTCATTTCAGGCAACTGCTCGGCATGGAGCTCGGCCGACGCCGCGAGATCGGCGGTTATGCCGCGTTGCTTTACATCGACGTCGACCGCTATCAGCAGATCCACGACGGCTCCGGCGTCAGCGCCGCCGAAAACCTGCTGATCGATCTGGCGCGACGGTTCGGCACCCTGTTGCGCGACGGCGACGTGCTCGCGCGCCTGGAGCGCGATCGTTTCGGGCTCCTGCTGCCCGGCGTTGCACCCGAAAACCTGTTCGCGCTGGCGGAAAATTTTCGCGCGCAAGCGCAAGCTTGCGCCATCGAGATCAACGGCGCGGAACGACCGGCAACGGTGTCGGTTGGTGTGGGCCTCGTATCGCGCGAAACGCCGTCGGTTGAAAGCGCTCTCGAACGCGCGCGCGAGGCCTGCGAGACCGCAAAACACCGTGGCCGCGATCAAACACAGATTACGTTGGGCGAGGACGACAGTCGTCTGGCGCGCGAGATCGAATCGAACTGGACGGAGCGATTGCGCGAGGCGATCGCTCAGGATCGCCTGGTGTTTTATCTGCAGCCGATCGTGCCCATCGCGGCGATTCCCGCCGGCTTCGCGACGTCGATGCTCGAACCTTCGTGGTCGCCCAACGAAGCCATGGCGCGCACGCAATTTTTCGAATTGCTGGTGCGGTTGCGCGATGCTCGCGGCGAACTCATTTCGCCCTCGGTGTTCATTCCTCTGGCCGAGCGTTTCGGGCTGATGCCGGAGATAGATCTCTGGATCGTCGCGCGCGCGCTCAAGCATCTTGGAACCTTGAGTCGCCAGGGCGTGCTCTCCTCGTTTACCGTCAACCTGTCGAGCCAGACCTTGTCCGATGGCGACACGCTGCGCCGTATCGAGGAACTCGTGCGCGCGGGCCACGCGGCGCCCGGCCAACTGGTATTCGAGTTGACGGAGACCTCGCAACTGACCCGACTCAACGATGTGCGTCGGTTCATGCTCGCGTTGCGCGCGCTGGGTTGCCGGTTTGCGCTGGATGATTTCGGCACGGGTTTCTCCTCGTTCACGCATTTGCGTCATCTGCCGGTGGATTTCGTCAAGATCGATGGCAGCTTCGTCGAGGGCATGGTTTCGACTGAACTCGACCACAAGTTGGTCAGCTCGATCACCGGCATGGCGCGCGCTCTGAAACTGCGCGTGATCGCCGAGCACGTTGACAGCCCCGCGACGCTCGCCGCGCTGCGCGAATGCGGTGTCGAGTTCGCGCAGGGGCACTTTCTCGGGAGACCACGTCCCATCGAGAAAACTCACTTCGCGCGGTTGCTCGCGGTCGGCTGATACGTTTCATCGCCCACTCGGACTGCAGCGCTGCCCGAGAATCCACGCCGCAGGGGTTCCGGTGCTGGCTGATTTGAACAGCACTCTGCGATGCAAGGAACGCGAAGCGGAAACCGCTGTCCCAAGCGCTCGCATAGCATCATCGGCACGGCATTTTTCCTGAATCCGGTCTACGAATCATGCGGGTCGTGACCCGCTGTGCGGAATTGCGGAACCAAGCATGTTAATAATTCGTTGCCACCGTTTGCGTTGACGAAAAGGTCAATAGCGGCGAGAGGTTCTGGACTTTTCCGTCCATTTGTTCTAGATAGTTACCGTAAGCAGCTGAAGAACCACACTAATGACACCGCTACCTGTTCTGCTCGCCGCCGCCGCCCTGCTCACCCTGGGTGCCGTTCGCCGCGTTCCGGAAGGTGAGGCCTGCACGATTTATCGCTGGGGCCGGTACCGACGGACGCTGGAGAGCGGCGTCCACTGGACGTGGCCCTTGTTTGATCGGGTAGGTCACAGGATCAGTCTCACGGGTCGGCATGCGGAACTCGACAGTGGAGCAGTCACGCGCGCGGACGGTGAAACAGTGACTGCTGCCGGCACCGTGTACTTCCAGGTGCTCGATGCTTTTGAGGCCGAAGAGCAGATAGAACATTTCGAGGATTGCATTCGCGACAGTCTGCGCGCGGTGCTGCGCGATGAAGTGCTGCCGTTGCCGAGCGTTGCCGCCGTTGATCGCAATCGCGCGTTGAGACGCGGCGTCGACCAGCGATTGCGCCGCTTTGGATTGACGGCCACGCGTTGCCAGCTTGATCTTGCCCGTGGAGTCGAGTCGCGCGCGGCGTAGTTTTCGTTGCACGTCGTTCGGTTCTTGCGCGGTGGCGCGCGCGGCGAGCGATACTGCCGCCCTCGTGCACGCCGCCCACTCCCCTCAGCAATTGATCGATGCCCTGCGTCCGGTCCTCGAACGCGGACTCGCCACGCTTGAAATCGACGCGGATCCCGCATTGGCCGACGGGTTGCTCGCGTATCTCGCGCTGCTGGCGCGCTGGAACGCCGTGTACAACCTCACCGCCGTCCGCGATCCGCGCGAGATGCTGACACGACATCTGTTCGATAGCCTCGCGGTAGCGCGGTACGTCGGTGTGGGCGCGATGGCCGATCTGGGTAGCGGTGCGGGCCTGCCGGGTATCCCCTTGGCGCTGCT
The DNA here is from genome assembly GCA_046596095.1 of Ahniellaceae bacterium. Taxonomy (GTDB): domain Bacteria; phylum Pseudomonadota; class Gammaproteobacteria; order Xanthomonadales; family Ahniellaceae; genus JBBQNY01. The sequence continues at coordinate 11,185 of JBKJND010000241.1, forward strand.
CGATCGCACCCGACGCATCACACTGGTCGAAAGCAATGGCAAGAAAGCACGCTTTCTGCGAACTGCGGTGCGTGAGCTGACGCTTGCGCACGTCGACGTATTTGCGGAGCGCGCCGAAAGCGCGCAGGTCGATCCGAAACCCTCTGTCATTGCGCGAGCATTGGCGCCACTCGACGAATTGGTGCGGCTGGCCGAACCGTGGCTCGCGTCTGACGGCCAGTTGCTCGCCATGAAAGGGCCTGGCGCTGAAAGCGAGCTGGCGATGCTTCCGAAAGGCTTTGAGTTTGTCGCTCGGCACCGCCTGCGTGTACCGGACTTGGACGCCGAGCGGTACTTGGTGGTATTGAAGCGCGCCCCGGCGGCGCACGAGCGACCTTCCCCGCAATGACCCGCACACTCGCAATCGCCAATCAAAAAGGCGGCGTCGGCAAGACCACGACTGCCGTGAATCTTGCTGCGGCGCTGGCCGAAGCGGGCCGACGCGTGCTGCTGGTCGACCTCGATCCGCAGGGCAATGCCACGATGGCCTCCGGTATCGACAAAGCCGCATCGCAGTTCAATGGCTTTGAGGTGCTGCTCGAGCAGCAGCCGGCCAGCGCTGCGATCGTCGCGGCGCCCACGGGTTTCGATCTCATTCCTGGAGGCCCCGATCTGACCGCCGCGGAAATCAAGCTCATGGAAGCGATCGCGCGCGAGCAGCGCTTGCGCGACGTGCTCGCGCCCGTGCTCGCGCGCTACGACTACATCCTGATCGACTGCCCGCCGTCGTTGTCGATCCTGACCTTGAACGCATTGACTGCGGCGGATGGCGTTATCGTGCCGATGCAGTGCGAGTATTTCGCGCTCGAGGGCTTGAGCGCATTGCTCAAGACCGTGCAGGCCGTGAAGTCCCGCCTCAACGCCAGCATCGAAATTGAGGGCATCCTGCGCACGATGTACGACGTGCGCAACAATCTGGCCAACGATGTGTCCGCGCAGCTCAACGAACACTTTGGCGACAAGGTGTTCCGTACCGTCATCCCGCGCAACATTCGTCTGGCCGAGGCGCCGAGTCACGGCCAGTCGATCGGCCAGTACGACCGAGGGTCGCGCGGCGCGATCGCCTATTCCGGTCTTGCCGGCGAACTGCTCAGGCGCGAACGCGCCGTGCGCGGTGCGCCTGCCCGATCCGTTCAACCCGGCGCTGTCCAATCCACCCCAAGAGACACTTGATGACATCCAGGAAAAGAGGCCTCGGGCGTGGGCTCGACGCACTGCTGCGCATCGATCCCGCGACCGAGGAAGATGCCGGCAATGAATCGCTGAAATCCATCCACATCGACGCGCTGACGCCCGGGCGCTTCCAGCCGCGCAAGTCGATGGACCCGCAAGCGCTTTCGGAACTCGCGGCGTCGATCAAGACGCAGGGGATGATCCAGCCCATCGTGGTGCGTGCCACGGGTGATCGGCAGTTTGAGATCATCGCCGGCGAACGCCGCTGGCGCGCAGCGCGCGAGGCCGGAATGCAGGAAGTGCCCTGCGTCGTGCGCGAAGCCGATGATCGCGCGACCATCGCGATGGCGCTCATCGAGAATATCCAGCGCGAGGACCTTGCGCCGCTCGAGGAAGCCGCCGCGCTGCAACGGCTGATCGACGAGTTTGGACTCACTCATCAGAAGGCCGCGGACGCTGTCGGTCGCTCGCGTGCGGCCGTTTCGAATCTGTTGCGTCTGCTGGAGCTGCCGCCTGCAGTGCGACAACGGCTTGAGACAGGGGAGATCGAAATGGGCCACGCGCGAGCGTTGCTGACGCTGCCTGCTGCCCGCGCAGAGGCGCTGGCCGAACGCGCGATCGCTGAGCGCTGGTCGGTGCGTGAACTCGAGGCACAGGCGCGACGCCCCGTTGCTGCCGCGTCAGGCTCGCCCGCGAAGCGTTCAAGTCGCGCTCCGGCGGCTGACGCCGACGTCTCGCAACTGCAACGCGAGCTGGGCGAATTGCTGGCAGCGCCCGTCGCGGTGGAACACGGCCGCGGTGGTCGCGGCAAGGTCGTGATCCGTTATTTCAGCCTTGACGAACTGGATGGATTGATCGAGCGCTTGCGTGGCAATCGCTGAGGCACCGCGCTCGTCCGCTGCGCTCGATCCAGGTCGTGCTACGTCGCGGGGAGAGCAGCCGATCGAGCTGAGTGTTGTGGTGCCCGCGCGCAACGAAGTTGCGAATGTGGCCGCTCTCGCGCAAGAAATTGTCAACGCGCTTCGCGGCCACGTGAAGTTCGAGATCATCTTCGTCGACGACGCCAGCGATGACGCCAGCGCGCGCATCTTTGCGGAATTGATGCAGGGAATTCCGGAGTTGCGCCTGCTGCGACATCGGCAGCGCGCCGGGCAAAGCGCGGCTATCCGCAACGGTGTCCGGGCCGCGCGCGCCGACTGGATCGCGACGCTCGACGGCGACGGTCAGAACGATCCAGCCGATCTGTTGCGACTGATAGCGCGCCGCGCCGACTCGCCCGCCGAGATCAAGTTGTTTGCGGGCTGGCGCGTCGATAGACACGACAACACCAGCAAGCGTTGGGCCTCGCGTTTCGCCAATGCATTGCGCGCCCGCGTGCTGCACGACGCGACGCCTGACACCGGCTGTGGCACCAAGCTGTTCGAGCGCGAGGCGTTTCTGGAACTGCCGTACTTTGACCATATGCACCGATTTCTGCCGGCACTTATGCATCGCGACGGCTGGCGCACGCTCAGCGTGCCGGTCAACCATCGCCCGCGCACCGCGGGCACATCCAACTACAACAATCTGCAACGCGCGTGGGTCGGCATCAGCGACCTGCGCGGCGTTGCCTGGCTGATCCGGCGCGCCGCGCGCGCGCCCGTCGACGAGGTTTTGAGATGAATGATTCAACCGTTTGGATTGCCATCGGCTTCGCCGGGCAGGCGTTGTTCTCGACGCGCTTCATCCTGCAGTGGCTCGCTTCCGAGCGTGCCAAGCGCAGCGTCGTGCCAATCGCGTTCTGGTACTTCAGTCTCGGCGGGAGTCTGGTCTTGCTTGCCTATGCACTGCATCGCCGCGATCCGGTCTTCATCGCCGGGCAAAGTGCGGGCATGTTCGTGTACCTGCGCAACCTGTATCTGATCAAGGTCGCCCACCGCAGCTCACTAGAAAACGTGAGCTGATCCACAGCTCCGGACCGTAGTCGGGAGCGACGCGTTGTCA
>JBKJND010000278.1:0-3631 GCA_046596095.1 Ahniellaceae bacterium
AGCGGCGCGATCGCCGTGGGCCTCGCCGGCGGGCACTTTCTGGGACGCATCCGCTTGCGCATGGTGTAAGTCATCGACGAAGTCAATGGACGACAAGGCCAATTTTACGACGACCGACGCTGCATCCCTGTCAATCGTCACCGTAACCTACAACTCTGCGAACGAGATCACGGACTTCGTGCGCTCGCTCGACTCGCAGCAGATCGATTGGCGGCTTTGGCTGGTCGACAACGCTTCCACGGACGACACCCGCGTGATGCTGAGTGCCCTTGCGCAATCCGACCAGCGCGTGCAGGTCATGCTCAACGAAGCGAACGTCGGCCTGGCGGCGGCGAACAACCAGCCGATCTCGCAATTGCGCTCTCGCTATGTCGCGATCGTCAATCCGGACGTTGTGCTGCACCCCGGTGCGTTGCCCGCGCTCGTCACGTACCTTGACCACCATCCCGGAGCGGTCGCTGTCGCACCGGTTAATGTCGACACCAATGGCGCCCCTCACTCAAGCTTCCATCGGGCGTGGGGATTGCGCCACCTGCTGGTGTGGAGGCTGCTGCCAGCACGGGTGACCCGCTGGCTTTATGCGCGCGTGCGTCGTTATGACGAACAAGATGTACTGTTTGCCTCAGGCGCCTGCATCCTCACACGCACCTCCGATTTTGTCGCCATCGGAGGTTACGACCCGGCGTATTTTTTGACGGTCGAGGATGTTTGCGACCTTTGCATCCGCCTGCGTCGCGGCGATCCGCGCAAGCGCGTCGTGATTCTCCCGGCAGCGCAGATCACGCATCTGAAGTCGCGAAGCGCGATCGCTGTTCCGTTCGTGACTCTGTGGAACGGGGCGTACGGGTCGGTCTATCACTTTCGCAAACACCACGGTTTGGCCGCGGGATGGCTGGCTTTCATGATCGTCTTCTCGTCCACACTTCTGCGCACCGCCCTGGCGGCCGTGCGCGCGCCGTTCGACACGAGCTACAAAGCAAGTCTCCACAACAACCGCCGCGTGCTCGGACGTTTGTTGAGTGACAACCCGCTGTTTTCGGCTGGCGGGCGGGCGCCAAAGTGAAACTGATCGATGTTGCAAAGTGCCCCCTGAGCGGTGAAGCTGGCGTCGTCCGGATCCCTGCGGCTGGCGACGCGTTCTTCGGTACTGAGGGAATATGGCGCTATCTGGAAAATCCGCGCACAGGGCACCTGTGGCTCAGCCCCCGGCCCGCCCCGGAGCACATTGGCGAGCTGTATCGCAATTACTACACGCACGATGCGACACCCGCCGACAGCGCGTCAACTTGGGAGAAGGCACAGGCGCTCGCTCTCACACGGCGGCTCGGCTACCCGGATCCGGGCGCAGTCGGTGCCGTCGCGCAACTGGTGTCGGTGCTGCCGTCGGTAGCAGATGCGGCGGAGATGGAGGTGATGCGGGTGCCGGCGATGCAAAGCGGCAGCCTGCTCGACGTCGGTTGCGGCAGCGGCGCATTCCTGCAGCGGATGCGCCAATCGGGCTGGCGCGTCACGGGAACCGAACCGGACCCAAACGCCGCAGCGCGTCTGCGCGATCGACTCGGCTTCCCGGTGTTCAGCAGCGTGGATGAAGTCGAGGCCCGGCCCGAACGCTTTGATCTGGTCACGATGAGCCATGTGATCGAGCACGTGCCGGACCCACTCCGGATGCTGCGCCAACTCGCGGCGTTGCTCGCACCCGGCGGCCGCTTGATGGTCACGACACCGAACGCGCAGAGTCTGGGCGCGCGGCTGTTCGGCCCATCCTGGCGCGGCCTCGAACCGCCGCGACACTTCAATGTGTTTTCGCCCCGCTCGTTGGCCGAAGCAGTGGGCAGTGCGGGTCTTCGCGTCGAGAAGTTGACGACACACGTGCGGCTCGCGCGCGGCATCTTCTACCTGAGCACGATGGCTCGATGGGGGCACCGGGAACTCGAGAGCCGGCGTCGTGCCCAGAACCGCCCATTGACGATCGCCGGCTACCTGTTCCAACTGGTCGAAGCCGCCGCGGTACGCTTGTCTCCCCACAGCGGCGAGGAAATCTACTGCGCCGCGCGCATCGACGGCCCTGCGGCACCCCTGCACCGATGACGCTCGCCGTCGTCACCGTGACGTTCAACGCCGCGGCCTATCTGCGGCCGTTTCTCGAATGCTGCCTGGCCCAGAAGCCCGGCGACTTTGAACTGCTGGTTATCGACAACGCGTCATCCGATAAGAGCGTGCTCATCGCCAGACAGGTGTGCGACGAACGCGTGCGCGTGCTCCTCAACGAGTCCAACATCGGCTATGCCGCTGCTTGCAATCAAGGAGCAAGGCACTTCTCGAGTCGCGGTTTCGACGACATTCTTTTCGTCAACAACGACACCGAATTCGACCCGCTGCTGTTTTCGAGTCTTGTGGCCAAGCGACGCGCCTACCGCGCAGATGCCGTCACGCCGCGAATCACCTACTTCGATGATCCTCGACGCAACTGGTATGCCGGCGGCCGCTTCATATTCTGGAAGGGCTTTCAAGGTGTCCATTTTGCGAACGAACCCAACCCTCCAACAGCGGAACAAGTCGCATCGTGGACCGAAGTCGCACCCGGTTGTTGCGTGCTGTTCGCGATGGACACGTTCGAAAGAATCGGACTCTTCGACCCAGCCTATTTCGTTTACTTCGAGGACACCGATTTTTTCCTGAGGATGCGTCACGCGGGTCTCAGATTGCTCTACGTCCCCGACTCCATCATCGCGCACAAGATAAGTCTTGCCACAGGCGGCTCGCAGTCGGACTTTTCGATGCGCTATTACCAGCGCAACCAGATCTACGTGTTACGCAAGCACTTCTCCGCTGCCGTCCTGATGGGCCAGCTACCGCTGTTATGGATGAAGGCGACCCTGCGCTGGTTGCTTTGCCGCGACGATTTTCGCCAGTACCGGATCCGGCTGCGCGCAATGCGAGAAGGCCTTGCGCTGCCTCTGCCCCGGGCCGAGCAGCAACTTCGTGCGCCGCAGGCATGAGTCCGTCGGCTGCGGATCCGGGCCCATGAACAATGCAAGTCCGGCCGCCTCCACAATTCGGTCGAGCCTGAAGCCAGCATGGCGCCCGCTTCCCTAATCATCGACGGCATCGTCTTTTCACTGCAGCGGCATGGCGGCATCAGTGTGTATTTCCGCCAGTTGCTGGCACGACTTGCACGGGACCGCGTGTCGACCACCCTGACGCTGCACGAACCGGTGATGCAGGCGCAAGCTGCTGCCTATGGCACTCGAGTTTCCAACCAGCGCTGTCGTTGGCTGGAGCGCTACCGCAGCTGCACGGTGCCGCACCCAGCAGCGGTGTTTCATTCCAGCTACTACCGAAAACCGAGTATCGCGGCGACCCCCAGTGTGGTCACCGTGCATGACTTCGTTTATGAGCGCTGCCTTCCGGCGGGGGCGCGCCGCTGGTTTCATTCGACGCAGAAGTTTGCCGCGATTCGTGCCGCACAAGCGGTGATCTGCATCTCACGGGCGACCCGCGATGATCTGCTTGAACTGGTCGGTGGCACACCGGGGCAGACGCTGCATGTGATCCACAATGGCGTCGACGATGCGTTTGCGCCATTGCCACACGAAACGCCGGCACGGCAGTTCGTCTTGTTCGTCGGGCT
>JBKJND010000293.1:0-2941 GCA_046596095.1 Ahniellaceae bacterium
GTACTCGGCGATGCGCAGATCTGCGTCCCAGGTGTTGGCGAATAACTCCCGACCTGGCGCAGCGCTATGGCGATCCGCGGTTTCCGGTGATCCATCACACCGACGACGGGCGGCACCGCGTGTACAAGGACGGCAAGTTTTTTCGGGAGTTATTCGCCAACACCTGGGACGCAGATCTGCGCATCGCCGAGTACGAGCGCTTTGGCGTGCAGGTGCAGGTGATCAGCACCGTACCGGTGATGTTCTCGTACTGGGCCAAGCCGCACCACGCGCTCGAGCTCCATCGTGCGTTGAACGATCACATGGCCGAGACCTGTCGCAAGCATCCGCGCCACATTGCCGGCATCGGCACCGTGCCGCTGCAGGCACCGCGGCTCGCGATCGAAGAGCTGGAACGATGCGTTGAGCAACTCGGCCTGCAAGGCGTGCAGATCGGCAGCCATATCGGCGCGTGGAATCTCGACGCGCCGGAGTTGTTCGATTTTTTCGCGGCGGCCGAGAGCCTTGGCGCCGCGATCCTCGTGCACCCGTGGGACATGATGGGCAGCGAGAGCATGCCCAAATACTGGCTGCCGTGGCTGGTCGGGATGCCGGCCGAGCAATCGCGCGCAGCGTGCAGTCTCATTTTTGGCGGCGTGCTGGAACGGCTGCCCGATTTGCGCGTGTGTCTTGCGCATGGCGGAGGATCGTTTCCCTACACGATCGGTCGCATCGAGCACGGGTTCAACATGCGGCCGGACCTGGTCGCGACCGACAATCCGCACAATCCACGCGATTACCTCAAGCGTCTGTACTTCGATTCGTGGGTCGCCGATTCGCGGGCGCTGCGCTATCTGCTCGACACCTGTGGCGTGGATCGCGTGATGCTTGGCACCGATTATCCGTTTCCGTTGGGCGAGCAGACGCCGGGTGCGGGAATTGCTGCGCTCAATCTCGAATCAGCCGAGCAAGCTCGGCTTTACAACGGCACGGCGCTCGAATGGCTGGATCTGCCGGCGGCGCGTTTCGCGTGAGCGCGCCTGTTGACGCCATGTTCGCGGAGGCCGCAGCGCTCGACGCGCGCGATCCATTGCGCGCTTTCCGCGACGAATTCCTGATACCAAAGCACGGCGGCGGCGAACAGGCGTATTTCTGCGGCAATTCGCTCGGTCTGCAGCCGCGCGGTGTGCGCCAGGCTTTGCTCGACGAACTGGACGACTGGCAGCAGCTGGGAGTCGAGGCGCACTTTCGAGGCAGGCATCCCTGGATGCCGTATCACGAGTTCGTGCGCGAGGGTCTCGCGCATCTGGTCGGCGCCGAACCCATCGAAGTCGTGGCGATGAATTCGCTGACGGTCAATCTGCATCTGCTGATGGCAAGTTTTTACCGGCCGGAAGTGGGACGCGCGGCGATTCTGATCGAGCGCGGCGCTTTTCCTTCTGATCGCTACGCCGTGGCATCCCAGATCGCCTGGCACGGATTCGATCCCGCAAGCGAACTTATCGAACTCGACGCGGACGCCGACGGCTTGCTCGACGATGAGACGATTCTGCGCGCCTTGACTGAGCATCGCGAGCGCATCGCGCTGGTGTTGTTGCCGGGCGTGCAGTACCTGAGCGGTCAGGCCTTCGACCTTGCGGCACTGGCGAAAGCCGCGCGCTCGCATGGCTTGCCCATCGGCTTCGACCTTGCGCACGCCGCCGGCAATCTCGATCTGCGCCTGCACGACAGCGGGTGCGATTTCGCGGTGTGGTGCAGTTACAAGTATTTGAATGCGGGTCCCGGTGCGGTCGCGGGTGCGTTCGTGCACTCCCGTCACGCCAACGCGGCGTTGCCGCGCCTTGCGGGCTGGTGGGGGCACGATCCGGCAACGCGCTTTCGCATGGGGCCGGAATTCATGCCGGCCGCAGGAGCGGACGGGTGGCAGCTGTCGAATCCGCCGATACTCGCGTTGGCGCCGCTGCGCGTTTCGCTGGATGTTTTTCAGCGTGCAGGCATGAGCGCGTTACGCAGAAAGTCGGAAGCGATGACCGCCTGGCTCGAGTTGCGGCTGCGCGAGCAGTTGTCGGAGGTGCTCGATATCCGCACGCCGAGTGCACCGGAACGGCGCGGATGCCAGCTCAGCTTGCGCGTGCGCGGCGCGCGCGACGACGGCCGCGCCCTGTTCGAACATTTGCATGCCGACGGCATCGTGGCCGATTGGCGCGAGCCCGACGTCATCCGCGTGGCGCCGGTGCCGCTCTACAATCGCTTCGCCGATTGCGCGCGTCTTGTCAGCAGTGTCGCTGCGTGGCACTCCACTCACAGCTCTCGATGAAGTGCGCATTTCGCGCGAGAATCCGCCCTGACTTTTCGATACCGTTTCTTGATGGAGGTGTGCGATGGGATTACTGAGTTTGTTGTGGGGTCTGGTTTCAATCGTGTGGATGATCGTCGCCTTCATTCCGCTGCTCGGTTGGGGTAACTGGTTCATGATCCCGTTCGCCGGCATGGGAGCGATCCTCGCAGGTATCGCGTTCGCGATGACCGCTCCCGCCAATCGTGGCCGCGCCAAGGCGGGTCTCATCCTCAACGGCATCGCCGTCATCGTCGGCGTCATCCGCCTCCAGATGGGCGGAGGCATCATCTAGTCCGCGCCACTGTCGCCCGAGCCCGCTTGCTCCGCGTGAGAACCGCGCGGAGCAGACTGCACGAACTGGCGATTTACCTAGTCTTCGTCGTCCCAGCGCGGTGGGGATGAGATGGCCGCCCGGGTTGGCCTGGGCGCGTGTTCGCGGAGCATCGACCACACCGCCAGAGCGTCGCGGGTAGCAGCGACGTCGTGTACGCGAACGATGGCGGCGCCGCGCTGCACTGCTATAAGTGCGGCAGCGGCGGAGCCGATGGCCCGCCGTGGGGGGTCGGTGTGAGCGGTGGCGGAGCCGATCATGCCTTTGCGCGACAGCCCCACGAGCAGTGGGAC
>JBKJND010000406.1:0-3849 GCA_046596095.1 Ahniellaceae bacterium
GGTCTTCGATCGCCTCGCGTCCCGACTTGAGATCCGACACATCCGCAGCCAGCTCGTCATTGCGCTCGCGCAAGGCGTCGTTTTCGGCGCGTTGACGCGCAATGCTCAGCTCCAGTCGACGCACCCCCGGCATGCCCGATGCGTCAGTCCACAACCGCAATTGCAAAACGGCGATCAGCACCAGAAGCACCACCACCGTCCAACGCAACGCAATGACTGGACGCAGACCCATTGCGTTCTAGCGCAGGCGCGACGCAAACCTGGGGAATGCCTCGCGCCCGGCGTAGCGTGCGGCGGTGCCAAGGGCTTCCTCGATGCGCAGCAACTGGTTGTACTTGGCGACGCGATCGGAGCGGCACAGCGATCCCGTCTTGATCTGGGTCTCCGTGGTGGCGACCGCAAGATCGGCGATGGTCGTGTCTTCGGTTTCGCCGGAGCGATGCGAGATCACCGCGGCGTAGTTCGCAGCGTCGGCCATGCGAATCGCTTCCAGCGTCTCGGTCAATGTCCCGATCTGGTTGACCTTGATGAGGATCGCGTTGGCGATCTGACGCTCGATACCTTCGGCAAAGATCTTCGGGTTGGTGACGAAGAGATCGTCGCCGACGAGTTGCACACGCTCGCCGAGCCGGTCGCTCAAAACCTTCCAACCGTCCCAGTCGCCTTCAGCCATGCTGTCCTCGATCGACAAGATGGGATAGCGATCGCACCAGTCGGCCATGAAGTCGGTGAACTTTTCGGCAGTAAGGCGTTTGCCCTCGCCGACCAGGCTGTACTTGCGCGAATCCGCGTCGTAGAACTCGGAGCTCGCAACATCGAGCCCAAGCCACACGTCGCTGCCGGCGCCGTAGCCGGCCTTGCCAATGGCCTCAAGGATCGTCTCGACCGCTTCCTCGTTGGAACGAAGGTCCGGTGCAAAGCCGCCCTCGTCGCCCACCGACGTGCTGAGACCGCGTGACTTGAGCACGGATTTCAGCGCGTGGAAAATCTCGGTGCCCGCGCGCAGCGCTTCGGCAAACGACGGCAGACCAATCGGCAGCACCATGAATTCCTGCATGTCGACGTTGTTGTCGGCATGCGCGCCGCCGTTGATGATGTTCATCATCGGCACCGGCAACACCGCAGCGCGGCCGCGTGCGAGGTGCTGCCACAACGGCACCTGCTTGAACGCCGCAACGGCGTGCGCATTGGCGAGCGATACGCCGAGCAATGCGTTGGCACCGAGGTTAGATTTGTTGTCCGTGCCGTCGAGTGCGATCAGTTTCGCGTCGAGCGCGGCCTGATCGTTGGCGTCGAGTCCCATGACCGCGTTCGCGATCGCGCCGTTGACGTTGGCGACCGCCTTTGAGACGCCGCGACCGAGATAGCGCGTCTTGTCGCCATCGCGCAGCTCCACCGCTTCGCGCACACCCGTGGAGGCACCCGATGGCACCGCCGCGCGCCCCATATGACCGCTCGCCAGTGTCACCTCCGCCTCAAGCGTCGGATTGCCGCGCGAATCCAGAATCTCGCGCGCGTGAACCTTCGTAATCGCAGTCATTTCGTATGTCTTTTCATTGGATTCAGAGTCTTTGGATTTTTTTCCTTCCCCCTGTTGTCACGGGGAGAAGGAAATTGCGGATTCGAGGAAGCCGTTGCGTTTGGTGACTTCGTCGAGGGACTTCAGGGTTTCGAGGAGTGCCTGCATCTGGCCGAGCGGCCAGGCGTTGGGGCCGTCGGAGAGGGCCTTGTCGGGGTCGGGGTGAGTTTCCATGAAGAGGCCGGCGATGCCGACTGCGACGGCGGCGCGCGCGAGTACTGGAACGAATTCGCGCTGGCCACCGGACTTGCCATCCGCGCCGCCGGGCAACTGCACCGAATGCGTCGCATCGAACACCACGGGGCAGCCGGTGTCGCGCATGACGCTAAGCGAACGCATGTCGGAGACGAGATTGTTGTAGCCGAAAGAGACACCGCGCTCGCACACCATGATCTGCGTGTTGCCGGTCGCTTGCGCTTTCGCCGCGACGTGCTTCATTTCCCACGGCGACAGAAACTGGCCTTTCTTGATGTTGACCGGACGGCCTGCGCTTGCGACCTTCTGGATGAAGTCGGTCTGGCGGCACAGGAAGGCCGGCGTCTGCAGCACATCGACCACCGAAGCCACCGTCGCGATCTCGTCGATCGCATGGATGTCGGTCAGCACCGGCACGCCGATCTGCTGCTTCACCTCGCCGAGGATCTTCAGGCCGGCGTCCATGCCGGGGCCGCGGAAGGACTTGCCCGAGCTGCGGTTGGCCTTGTCGAACGACGACTTGTAGATGAACGGGATGCCCAGCTCGGCCGTCATCTCCTTGAGGATACCGGCGGTATCGAACGCGAGCTGCTGCGACTCGATGACGCAGGGTCCGGCGATGAGGAAGAAGGGATGGTCCAGGCCGACGTCGAAGCCGCACAACCGCTTCACGTCAGGCCGCCTTCTTCATGCGGGCCGCGCGATTGGCGATGGCCGCTTCGATGTACGACGTGAACAGCGGATGCCCGGCGCGCGGCGTGGACGTGAATTCGGGGTGGAACTGCACGCCGAAGAACCACGGATGCGCGTTCGGACCGGTCTGCGGCAACTCCATGATCTCGGGCAGCGACTCGGTGGGCGTGTGCGCACTGATGCGATAGCCCTGCGCCTCGAGCATCGGCGCGAAGTAGTTGTTGACCTCGTAGCGGTGCCGATGCCGCTCGTTGACTTCGGCACCGTAGATGCGCGACGCCAGCGTGTTGGGCTCCACCGGGCAACGCTGCGAACCGAGTCGCATCGTGCCGCCCATGTCGGAATGCGTCGATCGCTTCTCGACCTTGCCGTCGCGGTCCTGCCATTCGGTGATCAGCGCGACCACCGGATGCGGCGTGTCGGGATCGAACTCGGTGCTGTTGGCGCCGGCGAGACCGCAGCGGTTGCGCGCGAACTCGATGGTGGCGAGCTGCATGCCGAGACAGATGCCGAGGAAGGGAACGTGGTTCTCGCGGGCATGCTGGATCGCCTTGATCTTGCCTTCGGTACCGCGCACGCCGAACCCGCCGGGGATCAGGATCGCGTCGAGGTTCAGCAGGCCCGCGGTCCCGTCGCTGTCGATCAGCTCCGAATCGAGATACTCGATGTTGACCTTGGCGCCGGTATGGATGCCGGCGTGCACGAGCGCCTCGGTCAGCGACTTGTACGACTCGGTCAGGTCGACATACTTGCCGACCATGCCGATCGTGACTTCGTAGCGCGGGTGCTCGAGGCTGTAGACCAGCTTGTCCCAGACCGACAGGTCCGCCGGCTTCGCGGTGATGCCGAGGCGTTCGCAGACCAGGTCGTCGAGCCCCTGCGCGTGCAGCATGGCGGGAATCTTGTAGATGGAGTCGGCATCCCAGACCGAGATCACGCCGTCCATCTCGATGTTGGAGAACAGCGAGATCTTCGCGCGCTCGTCCTCGGGGATGATGCGATCGGCGCGACACAGCAGCGCATCGGCCTGGATGCCGATCTCGCGAAGCTTCTGGACGCTGTGCTGCGTGGGCTTGGTCTTCAGCTCGCCGGCCGATGCGATGAACGGCACCAGTGTGAGGTGCAGGAAGCACGCGTAGCCGCGACCACCCTTCAGGCTCATCTGCCGTGCTGCCTCGAGGAACGGCAGCGACTCGATGTCGCCGACCGTACCACCTATCTCGACGAGCGCGATGTCAGCGCCGCCACTGTCGCGGAACGCCGCCGACGCGCCGCGCCGGATGAAGTCCTGGATCTCGTTGGTGATGTGCGGGATCACCTGCACGGTCTTGCCGAGATACTCGCCACGTCGCTCCTTGCGAATGACGCTCTCGTAGATCTGA
>JBKJND010000209.1:0-7648 GCA_046596095.1 Ahniellaceae bacterium
ATCGAAGCGGCGTCCGCGCAGACGCCGGCGCAGTTCGAGCAGTCCTCGCAGGCCGCTGCGCTTGTCGAACTCGATGAGTTCGACGCCGCCCAGTCCTGCGAGCAGGCGCCGCTCGCCCGCTCCGAGGATCCAGCTCAAGCGCGCATCAGGCAACGCGCGCTGCAACGTGCGCACCAGCGGCAGGACGTGCGTGACGTCGCCGAGCGCGGAGAGGCGCAGCAGGCAAATCGATTTGATCATACGTAAAGATAACGACAGCGATAAACTGCGGGCGAGACGCGAATCGCGCGTCGCAGTAATAGTGGCAGGACAGAATCCTTGGAATCGCGCACGACTGCAACGCCTGCTGGCGCGATCCGCTTCGATGCCTCGCTGGCGGCAACGCCCGACGCGGACTGGTTCAATCCGGAAGCGTGGCGTCAGCGTGATGCCGAAGTTGCAGTGCTGGGCGCGGGGCGAGGAAGTGCGTGGTCCATCGACGCGGGCCTTGCGCGTTATGCCCTGCGGCATTACCGCCGCGGAGGTGCGATTCGGCATCTCCTGCAAGATCGGTATCTATTTCGCAATGCAGACGCGACGCGCGGCTTTCGCGAGTTTGATCTGCTGGCGCAGCTCCACGACGAGGGATTTTTGGTGCCCAAACCGGTTGCAGTCCGCTACCAGCAGGACGGCTCGTGGTATCGCGCGGACTTGTTGATGCAACTCATCGAAAACGCGCGCAGCCTGCATTACCGACTGCGGGCGGGTGAGAGCATCGACTGGAGCGCGTTGGGTGGCGCGATCGCCCTGTTGCATCGACGTGGCGTGTGGCATGCCGACCTCAATGCGCACAATCTTCTGATCGACGATGCGTTGCGCGTCTGGGTCATCGATTTCGATCGTGCCCGGATCCGCCGCCCCGCAGGTTTCTGGCAGCGCGCCAATCTCGAGCGACTTGCGAGGTCCTTGCGCAAGTTGGGCTACGCACAGCCGATGGTGGTGGCATGGCCGCAGTTGCAACGCGGATACGCGGACATCGGCGCATGACGAACCCCTGCTGGAGTTTGCGATTTCTGGGCGTCGGCAACGCCGCTGCGGTGGAACTTGGTTCGTCCGGTGCCGTCATCGAGCGCGACGGCGAACCTCTGCTCATGATTGACTGCGGCCCTGAATCCTTGAGTGCGTTCCAGCGCATTTACGAACGCCTACCGCCCGCACTTTTCATCACGCACGCGCACCTCGACCACATCGGCGGGTTGGAGCGGTTGTTTTCGGCGGCATGGTTCGGCGCGCGCCCGCACATTCCCGTGTATGTCAGCGCCACTCTCGTGCCGCTGTTGCAACAACGCGTCGCGAGCTACCCAAGCGCGGTTGCGGAAGGCGGCGTCAACTTCTGGGATGCGCTGCGGCTGGTCGCGGTGGACGCGGGTTTCTGGCACGCAGGCTGCTGGTTCGAAGTGTTCGAGGTGCGTCATCACTCGCCTGGCAGCGCTTTCGGACTGTGCTTGCCGGGCAGTTTTTGCTGGACCGGCGACACGCGGCCGATTCCGCAGACGCTGGCTGTGTCTGCACGACGCGGCGAGCTGGTCGCGCACGATTGTGCGTTGATCGGCAATCCCTCGCATTCTGGCCTCGACGATATTGAACGCGAATATCCGCGCGAGCTGCGCGAACGTCTTGTGCTGTACCACTATGCCTCGGATGCGGACGCCGATGCGATGCGCGCGTGCGGGTATCGGGTCGCGCGCAGCGGCGAAGTCGTGTCGCTCCCGCTGCATGATGCCAGCGCTGCGCCGAACGTGTATCCGGAGGGCATCGCCTCGTGAATGCGGCGATGCCGCTCAGTCACGCAACTCCGACGCTCGACGCCTGGTCGCGGCCGTTGCTGGACGTGCGCATCTCGCTGCTCGACCAGTGCAATTTTCGCTGCCCGTATTGCATGCCGGCCGGTATCTCCCTTGATGCGATGGTGCGTCGCAAGGATTGGCTGACCGCCGACGAAATCGAGCGATTCGTGCGTACTGCGGTCGATCATGGCGTGCGCAAGGTGCGCCTCACCGGCGGTGAGCCGTTGCTGCGCACCGACCTTGAGCAAATCATTGCGCGCATCGCGCGTGTCGATGCGACTCTGGATCTGGCACTGACGACCAACGGTGCCTTGCTTGGCGGCAGGGCTGCTGCACTTCGCGACGCGGGACTTCGTCGCCTGACGATCAGCCTCGACGCGCTCGATCCGCAACGCTTTCGCGAGATGAGCGGCGGGAGAGGTGAGGTGTCGACGATTCTCGAAGCCATCGAGTCTGCCGAGCGCGCGGGATTCCAGTCACTCAAGATTAACTGCGTGATCGAGCGCGGCCGCAACGAGGATCAAGTCCTCTTGCTTGCCGGGCACTTTCGCGGCACGCCGCACTCGCTGCGTTTCATCGAGTACATGGACGCGGGCACTTGCAATGGCTGGCGGCGCGAACAAGTCGTTCCGAGCGCGGAGTTGCGCGATCGCATCGCCGCCGTGTGGCCCCTCTTGCCCGTGCAGGCCGCGCGTCGCGGCGAGGTCGCGACGCGTTGGCGTTACGTCGATGGCCTGGGGGAAATAGGCTTCATCAGTTCGATTTCGCAGCCTTTTTGCGGCGATTGCACGCGGTTGCGGCTGGGAGCCGACGGGCGCCTGTACACCTGCTTGTTTGCGCGCACCGGTACCGACGTCCGACCGTTGCTGGCTGCCGGCTTCGAGCAGGCGCTTTCCGTGCGACTGGGATCGCTTTGGCGCGGGCGCAGAGATCGTTACAGCGAACTCCGCGACAACCCGTCGCAAGAGGTTCCGTCGTCTTCAGGGCGAGTCGAGATGTATCGTGTAGGTGGATGATTTGAATAATAAATTATCGCACGTTGATGAACAGGGTCGGCCGCGCATGGTGGACGTTTCGACAAAATTGCCGACCCTGCGCAAAGCTCGAGCCCGATGCGAAATGGAACTTCCGTCCGCAATGGCGGCGCATCTGACGGCTCACGATTGGCGCGTGGGAAAAGGTCCTGTCATCGACACAGCCATCATCGCCGCGACCCAGGCGGTCAAGCGCACGCATGAGCTCATCCCGTTCTGCCACCCGCTGCCGCTGGAAAGCTGCGCGGTAGCGATCGATTTCATCGCGGATGAGCCCAATGTTCTTGCGATCGAGTGCGAAGTCGTCGCGCACGCCCGCACCGGTGTGGAAATGGAGGCGCTGACCGGGGCGACCATCGCCGCACTGACGGTTTACGACATGTGCAAGGCGCTGGGTCACGACATGCGCATTCGCGACGTGCGGGTTGTGGCGAAATCCGGCGGTCGGCGTGATTTTGGCGAGGACGCCGCATGTCCGTGACGGTGCGTTATTTCGCGCGGATGGCGGAGATCGCGGGCTGCGCCGAGGAGATGATTGCGCCGGTGCCGGCAACGGCGGCGGCATTGTTTGCGCACTTGAGCGAACGGCACCGCTTCGGATTTGACGTTGCGGCGCTGCGGGTAGCCATCAACGATCAGTTTGTGGGCTGGCAATGCCCGTTGCATGACGGCGACGAGGTCGCGTTGATTCCGCCGGTCTCGGGCGGATGAGCGCGGGCGCTTTGAGCGCAACATTTCTCAGTACGACGCCGCTTGAGACTGTTCGATTGCGGCGCTCGCTGGAGTGCGTCAGCGCCGGCGCGGTCGTCGTTTTCGAGGGCGTTGTGCGCGATCATCACGATGGAAAATCGGTGCTGCGCCTTGAATACAGCGCCTTTGACGCGGCAGTGGAAACCGAGTGGTCAAAACTGAGGGAGCGAGCGCTTGCGACCTTCGCAGTGGCGGCCATCGCGGGCCAGCACCGCGTCGGCACGCTTGAGATCGGAGAATGCGCGGTGTGGATCGGAGTCGCGGCGGCGCATCGTGGCGCTGCGTTCGCGGCCTGTCATTGGCTCATCGACGAAGCAAAACGCGAACTGCCGATCTGGAAGCGAGAGCATTACGCGGACGGCAACATCGACTGGCGACACGAGGTCGCGTTGGATCCGTCAGCCAACGCCATTTGACTGGAATCGCCCGGCTGCTTACCATTGCCGGCTTATGTCCGCGGCCTTGCCAGAGAAAGTGGAAGCGCTGCGGGCCGTAGCGACGCGTCGCGAGTATCAGGGGCGCATTGCGTTGCGGCAATTGCCGCGGCTTTGCGAAGCGCTCGCGAACGCGGAAGGTCAGGTCGAATACCGGTTCGAGTTTGGGCGCGACGAGTTCCGTATCGCGTACCTCGATCTGGAACTAACGGGCGAATTGCCGTTGGTGTGTCAGCGGACGCTGGAACCATTTGCCTGGCCGTTGCGATTGTCGCAGCGGATGGGGCTCATTCAACGCGAAAGCGATGAAGCCGGTTTGCCGGAAGGCTACGAGGCCTTGTTGTTGATGGACGGCGAACTCGCGCTTGCCGACGTGATCCAGGACGAAGTGTTGCTGGCTTTGCCGCTGATTCCGAGTAAACCCGGCAGCGATGAGCACAGCGAATGGATTGATGACGCAGACGCAGCAACCGAAACTGTTACCGACAACCCGTTCGCGGCGCTGGCGGGATTCAAAGTAAAACCAGATAAAACTTGAGCAAGACAAGAGCAGGAGAACCAGCATGGCAGTTCAAAAGAGTCGCAGAACCCCTTCCACGCGCGGCATGCGTCGTTCGCACGACGCGATCAGCGCACCGGCGTTGTCGGTGGACAAGACGTCGGGCGAGATGCATCGCCGCCATCACATGACCAAGGACGGCTTTTACCGCGGCCGTCAGGTGATTGCGCCGAAGGTTGTGGCAACCGACACCGACGATTGATCCGCCGGGCGCTAGCGCCCGCTGAAGCGTCCCATTCGTCGCGGAGCCGCCGATGATTTACTCACGTATCGCCGGCACCGGCAGCTATCTGCCGGAGAAAGTGCTCACCAATCACGATCTCGAAGCGCTCGTCGACACCACCGACGAGTGGATTCGTTCGCGTACGGGCATCGCTCAGCGACACGTCGCTGCCGAGGGTCAGACCACCGGCGATCTCGCCTATGAGGCAGCAACGCGTGCACTTGCGGCTGCTGGCGTCAAAGGCAGCGAGATCGATCTGATCGTGCTTGGCACAACCACGCCCGACCTCATTTTTCCGTCGACCGCGTGCCTGTTGCAGCACCGGCTCGGTGCCAATGGCTGCGCCGCGTTCGACGTCAACGCGGCCTGTTCCGGATTTGTTTACGCGCTCGGAATCGCCGACAAGTTCATCAAAAGCGGTGCGTCGAAGACTGCCCTGGTCGTGGGCAGCGAAACGCTGACGCGCATGCTGGACTGGTCCGATCGCGGTACTGCTGTCCTGTTCGCAGATGGCGCAGGCGCCGTGGTCCTTAAACCCGACAATGAGACCGGCATTCTCAGCACGCATCTGCATGCCGACGGCGCGTACAGCCACCTGCTGTTCAATCCAGTCGGGGTCTCGCGCGGCTTCAAGCTCGATGAACCCAATGCCGGCGTGCGGGTGATGATGACCGGCAACGAGGTGTTCAAGGTCGCGGTCAAGACGCTCGACGCGGTGGTCGGCGAAACGCTCGCCGCCAACGGCCTCGATAAACACGACATCGACTGGCTGATCCCGCACCAGGCCAACCTGCGCATTATCCAGGCCACCGCCAAACGGCTGGATATGCCGATGGAGCGCGTCATTGTTACGGTCGACCGCCACGGCAACACATCTTCCGGCTCGGTTCCGCTGGCGCTCGACGAAGCGATCCGCTCAGGACGCGTGCAGCGCGGCCAATTGCTGCTGCTGGAGGCGTTCGGCGGCGGTTTCACCTGGGGCTCCGCACTCATCCGCTACTAGCCGGAAGGCGCCCACTCTCGATCACGGCCCGAAACTGATGCGCCTGCGCAAGTTAATGGATTCCCGCTTTCGCGGGAATGACGGGAGTAAAAGAGTTCGACATCAACTGTGGCACGATCTTGCGCCGTTCCCAATCTCGTCATTCCCGCGTAGGCGGGAATCCAGTTTCTTGCGATTGGATCGTCCGGGCCCCGACTGGAGGTTTACTTGTTGACCATCGTATTTCCGGGGCAAGGCTCGCAGTCTGTTGGCATGTTGGCTGAACTTGCCGCGCGACACGCCGGCGTGCGCGAGACGTATGCCGAAGCATCGGCCGGTGCCGACGTTGACCTGTGGACCCTGTCGCAAGACGGGCCGGAATCAAAGCTCAACCAGACCGAATTCACGCAGCCAGCGTTGCTCGCGGCGGACGTGGCGGTGTGGCGCGTATGGATTGCGTGCGGCGGTGCGATGCCGCAGGCGCTCGCCGGGCACAGTCTCGGCGAGTATGCCGCGCTCGTCGCCGCCGAGGCCTTGAACCTCGCCGATGCGGCGCGGCTCGTGCGCACGCGCGGACGCCTGATGCAGGAGGCGGTGCCCGCAGGCGCGGGTGCAATGGCGGCCGTTCTGGGTGGCGATTCCGCAACCATCGCATCGATCTGCGCCTCCGTCGACGGTGTCGTCGTCCCCGCAAACGACAATGCGCCGGGGCAGATCGTGATTGGTGGCGAAACCGCCGCCGTTGAGCGGGCACTCGTCGCGCTCGCAGAGGCCGGCATTCGCAAGGCCATCCGTTTGCCGGTAAGCGTGCCTTCGCATACGCCCTTGATGCGCGAAGCCTCGCAGCAACTGCGCGAGGCCATCGACGCATGCGCGTTCCGCACGCCTTTGATGCCGGTCTGGCAAAACGTCGGTGCGCGCGTGGAAACCGATATCGCTTCCATTCGCGAAGCCCTGGTCGCCCAACTGCATCAGCCCGTGCGCTGGCGCGAAACGATCGAAGCGTTGTCGGCAGCAGGTTGTATGCGCTTCGGGGAGTCGGGGCCGGGCAAAGTGCTTACGGGTCTCATCAAGCGTATCGATCGCGCTGCGGATGCGCGCGCCCTGGGGTTGCCGGATGATCTCGACGCGGCTCGCGCTGCGTGGCAAGCCCACACCATGGAGGTCAATCATGACTGAGCACGAATCGCGCACCGCGGATGCATCACGCGTGCTCGCTGGACAGATCGCATTGGTGACGGGCGCATCGCGCGGCATCGGTGCGGCGATTGCAGATCGGTTGGCGGCCGACGGCGCCCGCGTCGTCGGTACGGCAACCAGTGCTGCGGGTGCTGATGCGATCGACGCGCGCCTTAATGGCAGCGGTGGAGCAGGGCGCGTACTCGACGTCGCAGACAGCGCCAGCGTCGAGGCACTGGTGGACTCCATTGCTGCCGAGTTTGGTGCCATCACAATCCTCGTCAACAACGCCGGTATCGCGCGCGACCAACTGCTCCTGCGCATGAGAGAGGAGGACTGGCAGACCATTCTCGACGTGAACTTGAGTTCCGTGTATCGCACCAGCAAGGCCGTGTTGCGGGGCATGCTCAAGGCGCGCAACGGTCGCATCATCA
Source organism: Ahniellaceae bacterium (assembly GCA_046596095.1). GTDB lineage: Bacteria > Pseudomonadota > Gammaproteobacteria > Xanthomonadales > Ahniellaceae > JBBQNY01. Next base: position 7,422 of record JBKJND010000209.1, read on the forward strand.
GTATCGCCTCCGTCATCGGTCTCATGGGCAACGCGGGGCAGGCGAACTACGCCGCTGCGAAGGCGGGCATCATCGGGTTTTCCAAATCCCTCGCGCGCGAGGTGGGATCGCGCGGAGTGACCGTCAACGTGGTGGCGCCGGGATTCATCACGACCGACATGACCGCCGATCTGCCGGAGGTGCAGCGTGAGGCCTTGCTCCGCAATGTGCCGCTCGCGCGCCTGGGC
>JBKJND010000040.1:0-2567 GCA_046596095.1 Ahniellaceae bacterium
CGCCGTGCGTCGCCAGTTCATCGACCAGCTCAGGCGCGACCGCAGCGACGCGCTGCATGTAGCGCGAATAGCGCGAATGCAGGATGCGGCCCTTGATGGCGTCACCCTCTGCAAAACCATCGGCTGCCATTTCCGGTCGCAGCCGCAGCATTTCGCTGGTGACCTCGAACTCTTCATCCATGATCGGCGCGGGGCCTTTTTCCTTCGCGAGGTCGAGTGCTTCGCGCCAGCCCGCCAGCGCCATCTCGCGCGAGACGTCTTCGGTGAACCGGAGCGACTCCGGCGATCCGTACGGCATACGCAGCATGGTCAGCGTCGAGCCCAGGCCGAGATAGCCCATGCCATGCCGACGCTTGCGCAGGATCTCGGCGCGTTGCTGCTCGAGCGGCAGGCCGTTAACCTCGACCACGTTGTCCAGCATGCGCGTGAACACCATCACGACTTCGCGATACTCGTCCCAGTCGAAATGCGCGCGCGACGTGAACGGATCACGCACGAAGTTGGTAAGGTTCACCGAACCGAGCAGACAGGCGCCGTACGGCGGCAACGGCTGTTCGCCGCAGTTGTGCGCATGCAGGCCGTTGGCATCGAAGGTGTTGATGCCGGGCACATGGACGTCGTAGACATCTTCGATGCCCGCGTCACCGACCGACGCCACCACCGCGGTGAAACGTTCGCGATTCGGGCGGCGGACGTATGCGCCGATCAGCCGTTCGAGTCGAGTCTGTTTGTCGCTGTCGGCAAAACCAATCGCCTGCGCAAACAACATCACGTTGTCGCCGGCAATCGCGAGTTCGTGTTGCGCACTTACCGCGTACGTCGCCACGCCGCCCTTGCCGTTCGGCAAGGACCGCTCGCCAGCCTCGCGCCGATCCCGATAAATCGTGGACCCGATGCCGAGCCGCAGCAACATGCGCTGCACGGTTTCGAGGCAAGGCAAGTCCGACTGCGCGAGGCGGATGCTCACGCCCTTGACTTGACTGCCCTGGACCGAACCGTCGCTGTCGAACAATCCGCGCAGGAAGCCGCGATGAAAGTCGCTGGAGGTCGCCTCGAACGCCGGCCCAAGCGTCTTTTCGCCGGGATGCATGCCGAGATCGAACGCTAAATCCCTGAGCGCGGACAACGCGAGGCGATACTCGTTACGTCCACCGACCGCGCTCCAGCCTGCAAAATCGGCGCGATGCGGCAAGGTTCTTGCGGCTGCCTCCGCTGCCGTCATCAGCGCCATCGCGCCTGCGGTCGGACCACCGGGGTCGCCATTCACCTGCGCCTCCGCCTGCGCGTGAAACACCGAGAGCACCGCCTTGTCGGAATTGAGTGTGCCGTCGCCACGCAAGAGCCCCAGCAGAAACCCCTGATCGAAGTTGTAGCGGCCGGACCATTCGGACTGCTTGCGATGATCGTGGAGCAATACTTCGTCTCCCGGCGCAAGCGCGGACGCGGCGCACCACTCGGTCTCAAGCGACCAGCGCGTCTTGCGCGCGACCTTGCGCACTCGGTGATCGTGAGTCAGGCGCAGCGCGTAACCCTCGCGCGTATTCAACCGGACTACAGCCTTGCGCGCCGTGCGGAAAAATCCTTCCGCGCCGGTCGCGTGATCGACGCCGTCGACGCGCGCCTCGAACGCTGCGCCGAGCAAATCCTGCACTTGTCGTGGACCGTTCGAAGTCTGCACCCAGGTGTCGGCGGTCACGCAAGGGTTCGTGGCGCGGATGTTTTCGCACCACCAGTTGTTGTTCTGCTCATTCACCCGGTCGATCAGGATGAATCCCGGTTCGGCGAAATCGTAGGTCGAGGCCATGATCATTTCCCACAGTCCGCGCGCGCGAATGTGGCCGTAGATCTTGCAGGCGACGAGGCCATCCTCGCGCGAGACGTAACCTTCCTTGATCGGCCACTCGCGCCAGATGACCATGTCGGCGTCGACTAGATCGACCTCGTGCTGCTCCTTGATGTGCACCGGAAACACCAGCGGCCAATCGGTGTCGTCGGCGACCGCCTGCATGAAGGCATCGGTGATGAGGAGGCTCAGGTTGAACTGACGCAGCCGCCCGTCCTCGCGCTTGGCGCGGATGAATTCCTTTACGTCGGGATGCGACACGTCGAACGTGCCCATCTGCGCGCCGCGACGACCGCCCGCCGACGACACGGTGAAACACATCTTGTCGTAGATATCCATGAAGCTGAGCGGCCCGGACGTATACGCACCCGCGCCCGAGACGTACGCGCCGCGCGGGCGCAGCGTCGAAAATTCGTAGCCGATGCCGCAGCCGGCCTTGAGAGTCAGGCCCGCCTCGTGCACGCGCTCCAGAATCCCGTCCATCGAATCGGGTATGGCACCTGACACCGTGCAGTTGATGGTGCTGGTGGCGGGCTTGTGCGACAGCGCGCCGGCGTTGGAGGTAATACGGCCGGCCGGGATCGCGCCACGGCGCAGCGCCCACAGAAATCGATCGAACCATTTGCTGCGGAGCTCGGGGGTGCCTTCCGCGTCGGCGAGCGCGCGCGCGATGCGCTTGTAGCTGTCGTCGATGGATACATCGACCGGCTCCCCGGTCTTGGTC
>JBKJND010000181.1:0-5102 GCA_046596095.1 Ahniellaceae bacterium
GCCGCTGCTGCCGCCGAAGTTCGAGAACAGCACGCCGCTGATCGGCCGGTTCATCGCCTTGGCCATCAAGCGCGTGAGCAGCATGCCCGCGGCGCCCACCATCATGCCGGCGATGATCATCGCCTCGTTACCCAGCACGTAGCCTTCAAACGCCACCGCAAGGCCGGTAAACGCGTTGTACAGCGAGATCACCACCGGCATGTCGGCGCCACCGATCGGCAGTGTCATCAGCACGCCGAAGATGAGCGCCAGCGAGAAGAAGGCGATGATGAGGTTCATCGACGGCTCGATGACGATCATCACGCCCAGCGCAACCGTCGACAGGAAAACCAGACCGTTGAAGAACTTCTGCCCGGAAAACCGGAAAGTCTTGTCCATCCAGCCTTGCAGCTTCGCGAATGCGATCAGCGAGCCGGAGAACGAAATGGCGCCGATCAGCGCGCCGACCACGGCGAGGATGCGCTGGGTCAAATCAAGGCAATGATGCCCGTGTGTCTCTGCGCCTGGAGCGCAAGCGCCCGGCGCAGCCAGCGCCACAGCACTCAGCACCATCGCCCCGATGGCCGCGGCGGAACCACCGCCCATGCCGTTGTAGAGCGCGACCATCTGCGGCATGTCGGTCATCGGCTCGCGCTTGCCGCTCCACCACGCCAGCACCGAGGGAATGACGATCGCCGCGCTGATCAGCCCGAGGTTGTGCATGCCCGGCATCAGGAAAGTCGCGATCGTCGCGACCAGCATGCCGACGCCGGCCCAGTGGATGCCCGAGCGCGCCGTCACCGGCGAGGACATGCGCTTGATGCCGAGGATGAAAAGCACTGCAGCGGCGAAATAACTCGCCTGGATCAGCGGCATGGCGATGTTGGCGGGCAAGAGTTCCATCACTTGGCCACTCCTTTTTGCGCGCCAGGTTTCTTGCTGGACTTGAACATCTCGAGCATGCGTTCGGTGACGACGTAACCGCCCATCGCGTTACCCGCGCCGAGCATGACGCCGATGAATCCGATAATTTTTTCCGTGGGCGTCGTGGCGACACCCAGCGCGACCATCGCCCCCACCATCACGATGCCGTGCACGAAGTTGGAGCCCGACATGAGCGGCGTATGCAGGATCACCGGCACCCGCGCGATGATCTCGTAGCCAGTGAAAGCCGCGAGCATGAAGATGTAGAGCGCCACCCATCCGTCGATCATCTGCGTATCCCCAATAGCCGACTTGCCGGTTCGATTCTCGCCGTCGCGCCGAGCGCGAGGCTGCTGCCGTTGATCTTGCTGCGCCTAACCCGCTGCGCCCTCAAGGCGCGCGCGCGTTGCTTCGTGCTTGATCGCGCCGTCGTGCGTCACGCAACTCTTGGCGATCAGTTCGTCGTTCCAGTCGATGCTCAAGGCACCATCCTTGATCATGAGCGACAGGAAATTGAACAGATTGCGCGCGTACATCTCGCTGGCGTGAGTCGCGCCCATGCTCGCGAGGTTGATCGGCCCGATGATGCTGACGCCTTTGTGCACGACGGTTTCGCCGGCGCGGGTCAATTCGCAGTTGCCGCCCGTTTCGGCAGCCAGATCCACGATCAACGCACCTGGCTTCATGCCATCGACCATGGCGGCGGTGATGATTTTCGGTGCGGGCCGACCTGGAACGGCGGCGGTCGAGACGATCACGTCGATGCCTTTGAGATGCTCGCCCAGACGGCGCTGTTGTTCAGCACGTTCCTCCGCAGTGAGCTCGCGCGCGTAACCGCCCTCGCCCGCCGCTGACACGCCAAGATCCAGGAACTTCGCGCCCAGCGATTCGATCTGTTCGCGCACTTCGGGACGCACGTCGAAGCCTTCGACCTGTCCGCCGAGGCGCTTGGCGGTCGCGATGGCTTGCAACCCCGCGACGCCGGCGCCGATCACCAGCACCTTCGACGGGCGAATGGTGCCGGCCGCGGTGGTCAGCATTGGAAAGAATTTGGGGCTGGCCTGCGCCGCGATCAGCATGGCCTTGTACCCCGCCATGCCGGCTTGCGAGGACAACACGTCCATCGCCTGCGCGCGCGTGGTGCGCGGCAGCAGTTCAAGTGCGAAGGCGGTGATCTTGCGATCGCGCAATGCGCGGATGCGTTCGTCGCCCGCGTGCGGCGAGAGATACCCGATGACCACCGAGCCTTCCCTCAATTGCGCGACGCGCTCGGGAGACGGCGGCTGCACCGTCAACAGCACGTCGGCGTCGCTGAGCACCGCGGCCGCATCGTCGCTGCGCTCAACGTCGGCGTATTGCCCATCGATGAAATAAGCAGCGTCGCCGCTACCGTTCTGCACTTTGAGATCGGCGCCGAGGGCTTTGAGCTTTTTGGCGATTTCCGGCGTCAGCGCCGTCCGCCGTTCCTGCACGCCTTCCTCGCGCAATGCTGCAATTCGAACCGCCATACGCTGCTCCCCAAGCCTCGTGCGCGAGGAGCGGATGCTAGCGCGGATCGCGCGACGCGCGCACGCCTTGCTTGAGGCCGGTGCAAATGCACCGCTAATTCCGACGCTGCGCGGGTTCAGCCTCTCAGGCGCGAGCGCTGGACTGAGTGCCCAGTTTCTCCACCACCGTACGCATGGCCCGGTCGAACGCTGGTACACCATCATGCACGCGCAGCCGGTTCACAGCCAATAAAGCCGCCAGTTCCTCCAACGAGTAGAGGCCGACCTTCAGCCCACGCCGATTCACGAACAAAAGGCGATTGGAGATTGGACTGATCCAGGCCAGCTTGGCTTGCTGCGAGTCGCCGTTGGTGCCCACGAAATCGACCCACTTGCCGAGCGAGATCGCACCCGCCGATTCGAGGTGATCCACCACGTCCGAGTCGCTTGGCATGTCTGCCAGCGCGATCGAACTTTCCTGTTCTTCCTCATCCGCAACAACCACCGCAGGGGACGCGGCAATCAGCTGCGAAGCAGTCTCGATCACTTCGAGCGGCTGGGTTACTGCAGCGGCAGTCATGGGTTGTTCGATCAAGGCGACGAGACCGCTCACAATCGGCTGCGCCTGATCCGCGCCGCAACCCGCGAGCGCCAGCACCCGCGCCAGGCGATCGCGCACATCCATGACGCGTTCGGCGGCGAGGCCCGCGCCACCGCGAACACGCGCCTCCGCAGCAGCAACCAGTTGGCTGCCCAGTTGCAGCGCGTCGCGATAGTCCGACGAATCGACGCCCTGCCGAAGTTCGGTGATCGTCAGATGGTGCGTCCAGTAGCGTGCGAGCACGTCGCTGACCAGCTTTGGCAGTTCCTTGGTGGAGACCCGCACCTCAAATTCGTTCTGGGAATTGCGCCGCGCCTGGGACAGACGCTCGCGACCGCGAACCGTATCGGCGGCGCGTTGCTCGACCAGATCGGAGCGCTTGCGATGACGCGTCAGAAAATCCGTGAAATCGGCTTCGAGTCGCTGAAACACGCTCGGGTCCTCGTCGAACTCCTGGAGCAAGGCCTCGACCACGCCCGCGACTTTGGACAGCAGCCGCTCATCCTGCTCGTTGTCTTCCTGATAACCGACTGCGGCGTTGGCCATCTCGTTGAGCAATCGGCGCGCCGGGTGCGCGCGCTGCAGAAACAAGTGCCGATCCATCAGCGCCAGCTTGATGTAAGGAACCATGAGGCGGCTGAGCAACGACTTGACCTTCGAATGCAGGTTGCGGTCATCGAGGATGACCTCGAACAGCATGCCGACGAGATCGATCGTGTCTTCGTCCGCGTGCGCCACGTGCCGGCGCTTGGGATCGACACCGACCGCGCGCGCCTGTTCGGCCAGCGAAGCCTTCACCTGCTGCAGCGACGCGACATCCGCGTACGCCCACTGATTGGAATCCTGCGGCAAGCCCTGCGCCTGCAGGATGGTCAGCAGCGACCGCAGCTCATTGCCCGACATCGGCAGCGGCGCGTGCGGCGCGTAACTCTGCGGCAGAGCTGCCACGTGCCGACTCTGCAACAACGACAACACCGCCGAATACACTTCGCTGTCGCCCGGCTCGATGATCCCGGCGCCCGCGTACGCAGATTGATTGGAACCTTGATGCGACAAGAACTCTCCGCCGGCAAGCGCGGTCGTTCCCATCCTTGCGGTCGACGTGGCCTGGACAGCGACTCCACCACGCCCGTCGTCCCGACGCACGCCCGCACGCAGATTCGGCAGCACGCCTGCCGTCAGCAACGCCGCGTTGACTTCCACGTATAGTTTTTCGCATTGCTCGAGTATCGCGCGCTCGAACAGCTTGAGCAGAATCAAGCGCACATTGGGCACCAATTCCACATCGCGCAGAGAGGCGCGCATCATCAGCGCCATCGAGCGGGGCGCGATGGGGTTGTTGTGGTCCCCAACTTCATAGCCCCGACCCGCCAGCGCGGTCATGCGCTCGTTGATTGGGAACAACATCCGCGACGCAAATCCATGCACGTTGCTGACGATGGTCGCGATCGCGATTTCCTCTTCCAGCGCCTCGTCGCTCACCAGTTCAAGCGAGTCCTGGGAGTTGTCGTTCGCATCGATGCCGACGGCCTCGTGCCGTTCGATCCGGCCGAACGCGTTCCGCAGTTTCTCGTTGAACACCTGCTCGACCTGGCCGCGCCGACGGCGCAAGACCCGCATCCCCGCAAAATAATCGGACTGCACGGAACTCTGATCCGACTTCTGGGCCAGTTCGAAGAGTGTGTTGTCGGCAGACTGCAGCACGCTGTTGACGGTGGCCGACAGATGGCGTTCGGCGATGGCCCGCGCATGGTTCAGCGCCAACGCAGCCTGCGGCGACAATAACGAGGCGGCGTGACTCGATTCCTTTGGAATCGGCCCGCGCTCGCGCAACGTCACCACGTTTGCTGCCGACCGATCGGCACCCGCACCTTCGTCCACCGCGTTCATCGCAAGCATCCGCCGTTGATTACGTGCACGAGATTACGGTCAACTTGACTGTTGCAAGTGTGAAGTGATCGACAAAATGGCTTCACAAGTGTGCCTTGGCGCACACAAAATTTTCCCGAAGGCAATGCCCTTTGGCGCCGCGACAGCCTGCCGTCGCGGCGCCAAAGGGCATTGCCTTCGGGAAAATTTTGTGTGCGCCAAGGCACACTTGTGAAGCCATT
>JBKJND010000274.1:0-5409 GCA_046596095.1 Ahniellaceae bacterium
ATTTTCATCGACCAGCCGGACATTGGCGTAGCAGCGCGCGCGAGTTTTCTTCGAGAATGCGACCAGGCGACGCGCCGCTGATTCGTTGCGCCACACAGCAAGAACCTACAATCCGCCCTCCGCTTCGCGCGGACTTCTTCCCGTCCGGAACCAGGCATGAGCGACAAGCCCGCGCAACACCCGAGTGCGCTCGCGACCGCCACCGCGCTGGCGCTGGTGTACCTGGTGTGGGGTTCGACGTATCTTGGAATTCACTTTGCGCTCGAGAGTTTCTCGCCGCAGGGTCTCGGCGCCATCCGGTTCTTCATCGCGGGAGTGTTGTTTTACGGCTGGTTGCGGATGCGCGGCCACGCACCACCGACACCGCGGCAATGGCGCAACGCGGCAATCACTGGCCTCCTTCTGCTCGGCACCGCCAACACGCTGGTTGCCTACGCGCAGCAAACCGTGGCCTCCGGACTTGCTGCGGTCGCGGTCGCATCATTACCGCTCTGGGCAGCGCTCATCGCCGGTTTGTACGGGCAGTGGCCGCATCGACGCGATGCGCTGGGACTGGTGATCGGATTCACTGGCGTGGTGCTGCTCAACATTGGCGGCGAACTGCGCGCCTCCCCGCTCGGCGCATTGGCGCTGCTCGGTGCGCCGCTGGCGTGGGCATTCGGCTCGGTGTGGAGTCGTCGTCAGGACATGCCGGCGCCGCTCATGAATACCGCAGCGCAAATGCTCGCGGCAGGCGCTGCACTGAGCGTGCTCGTCGCCATCACCGGTGCGTGGCCCACCGCGATGCCGACGCGAAATGCATGGATCGCGCTGGTGTACCTCATCCTGTTTGGTTCGATCGTCGCCTTCAGCGCGTACGTGTGGCTACTGCAACACGTGCGTCCGGCGCTTGCCACCAGCTACGCCTATGTCAATCCGCCCATCGCACTGCTGCTCGGCGCGTGGCTCGCGGGCGAACGCATCTCGACGCTCGACTACGTCGCCTCCGCCGTCATCCTCGCCGGCGTCGCGCTGCTGTTGACGCGAAAGGCGGCCTGACGCGCAAGGCGGCGCCGCGGTGGCGTTGCCAACGTGGATCAGCGTTCCGGCGTTGTCGACGCGTAGCGGAAGTGCCCCGTGATTGCATAGTCGAAAAACACATCCTCGACGTAGGTGCCTGCTCCGCGAACGAGCTTCATCCCGACATTGAGTCGGTGAATATTCGCGCCAGCGTTGCGGGGGGCTTGCGCAAGATCGAGGGATTCACCTGCATCGGGAATTCTCCGGCGCCCGGTTGGAGATGAGGAAGAACGACACCGCGATTCAATGCGCGCTCGGTCAATAATTCCGGCGCCACGCCAGCCGCCGTCAGAAAGAATCTGCTCGTGCCGTTCGGCACTTTTCGTATCGTGAATCGACCATCCGATTGCAGCAGCTCAATAAGCTGATCCGCCACCCGCCACGCCCGGGCGTATTCCGCCTCGTAATCATCTGCCTGTTGAGCGACCAAGGCGATCTGCGGCCACGCATGCGGCATCGAACCGCCGAACATCCGTCGAATGTGAAACAGCCCTTCGATGAACTTGGCGTCGCCGGCCAATATCGCGCCAGCCGCGCCGTTGAAGTGCTTCCAGAGCGACACGTACACCGTATCGAAAAGGGCAGCGTATTCCCGCACGCCCTTGCCGGAGTGAAACGGAAGGTTGAACATGCGCGCGCCGTCCAAGTGCAGCCGGATGCCCTGCTCGCGTGCATAGCCGCAGACGTGTTCCAGTTCGCGAAGCTCGACCATCTCGTGGTCCTTGCGCCGCACCGGGTTTTCGATGGAGATCACGCCCACCTTCGTTTCAACCCGGCCGCCCGCCGAACGCTCGACCCAGTGTCTTACCTCAGCAAGCTCGATCGTGCTGCGGCCCTGGGCCAGTGGAATGAGGTTCAAGCCGCTCAACGTCTCGGCACCATCGCCGCTGTCGTTGTAGAGATGGCTTTCCGCCTGGACCAGGACGCGGCGGTCGCTGCCTGCGAGTTTTCTGACGGCGAGGTGGTTTGCCAGCGTGCCCGTGGGCACAAACATCGCGGCCTCTTTGCCCAGCAGTTGCGCAAACTTCTGCTCGAGTTCCGTGATGGACCCGCCGATCGAGTAGTAGTCCGCCTCGAGGTTGCGAGTCGTCGCCAATTCGTGCAGCAGCGTGGCGTACTCGCGAGGGTTGAATTCGAGGCCATCCGAACTGAAGTTGATGCTCTTGAAAAGCCCCGCCGAAGCGTCAGCACTCGCGACGCTTCCGACTGTCTGCGCGAGCACCGGTGACGCCGCCGCCAATCCACCCATCGCCAATACCTTACGGCGATCCATAAGCGCATCCTCAGTAGCTTTTTCGGAAGGCCTCTCGCAGCGAACAAGAAATCTGGGGTCAGGTCTTGCAATCACACATGGCAATGCAAGACACGACCCCTACGTTGTGTGGGCCTGCGGGCCGCAACAATTCTTACCCCAACACTTGCGGATTGAGTTGCCACACAGAAAAGTTGAGTGCAGCAGCGAAACTGACCCATAGCAAATAGGGAATAAGGAGAGCGCCTGCAAGAGGACGTATACGCCAGAAGGACACCAAGGTGGCAACGATGAGCAACCAAAGCAAAACGATATCGGCGAATGCCAAAGCGCCGCGGTGCCAAGCAAAGAACAGCCAGCTCCATAGTGCGTTCACCGCGAGCTGCATCAGGAACAAGGTAAGTGCTGAACGGTTAGAGCGAAAGCCACCTGCCCGCCATACCAACCATGCGGCGATGCCCATCAATGCGTACAAGGTGGTCCAGACTGGCCCAAAGACCGAGGATGGCGGCGCCCAACCTGGCTGAACAAGTTGACCGTAAAAAGAAGCGGCACGCATTGACGCAATTGCTCCGATGCCGGATGCAGCAAAACTGATCGCGAGCCAACCCACCAGTCCAATGATTTGCTTCGGCTTTGACAGTGGTGTCATGCGAATCTCCGTTTAATGCCGCAACGCCCTGAATCAAGCCGCGCAGCTTTGTGGAGGTGACAGGCATGGCAAGCTTTTCCTGCCATGCCTGACGCCGGAACGAAGCGGAGTCGGCTTCAATTGTTAGGCCTCACTAGCCATTTGCTGTGTTTGGATCAATCACGGCACTGATGGGCGTGATCTTGTTGGCGGGAAAGCCGGACTTCTCAGCGTGCTCTCGAATGAGCTGCTCACTTGGAGCGTTGTACACACAATAGATCTTGTCACCCGCAACGTAACTGTGCACCCATTGAATCTCAGGGCTCATTTCCGCAAGTACGGCATTAGAGTGTTTTGAAGCATCACGCAGTGCTTGTCCCGACATGTCTCCCGCACCGGCGATCTCACGCTCGATAAGGTACTGGGTCATTGCTTTTCTCCTGGGTGGCCAAAAGAGGAATGGACATTGTGAGGGCTAACTACCATCCGATTGCGAAGAGGGGTGTAGTGCGGCGTAACGCGGTCGCAGTGACCGGCGATGTGCGAGGAATGCTAGTGCAGTTCGAGGGTTGCACTGCGTGTGCCATGTAATCCTGCGGGCTATTGCTTAGGTGTCGAGCCGAACGCGGAAGATTGCGGGCAAAGTTTGCTTGCGGGGCATGACGCGGCCCATCCACCACGCGTCGACACGGCGCCCGCTATCCTTTGGCGGTAGGTTCTATGCCCCACATTCGGAGGCTCTCATGCCGAACGATCCCCGGCCCAAGTCCAGCGACTTCGATCCGCAAGTGCTGCGCCTGTTTGACCAGTATGTGCACGGTGTTATCGATCGCCGCGGTTTTCTTGCGGGAGCAGCGCGCTTCGCGGCGGGGGCGACTACTGCGACTGGTTTACTGGCCGCACTGAGTCCGCAGTTCGCCGCGGCGCAGCAGGTGCCACCCGACGACAAGCGTCTATCGGCGAAGCACATCGAGTTCGCCTCGCCCAAGGGCTACGGCACCGGTCGTGGATATCTGGTGAGCCCCGCCAAGGCGCGCGGCCCCCTTCCCGTAGTGCTCGTCGTGCACGAAAACCGCGGCCTCAATCCGCACATCGAGGATGTGGCGCGCCGCTTCGCGCTGGAGGATTACATTGCCTTCGCGCCCGATGCGCTGTTTTCGCTCGGCGGGTATCCGGGCGACGAGGACGCGGCGCGCACACTGTTCGCCAAGCTCGATCAGGACAAGACGCGCGAGGATTTCCTTGCGGCCGCGGACATGCTCGGCCGCATCGAAGGCGGCAATGGACGCATGGGCGCAATCGGCTTCTGCTGGGGCGGCGGCATCACCAACTTCCTGGCGACGCGACTGCCGCATCTCGCCGCCGCTGCGCCGTTCTATGGCAACGCCGCGCCGCTCGAAGACGTGGCGAAGATCAAGGCCGAGTTGCTGGTCGTGCTGGCCGCGAACGACGAGCGCATCAACGCCGCGTGGCCGGCTTACGAGGCGGCGCTCAAAGCGGCGAACGTCCGCTACTCGATATATCAGCCCACTGGCACGGAGCACGGCTTCCACAACGACACTACCCCACGCTACGACGAAGACGCCGCGCGCGAAGCGTGGCGTCGCACGACCGCACTGTTCAATCGCACCTTGCGCGAACGCCGGCCCAAGCAGCGAGGCCGGCCTGCGTGATGAAATCCGGCTTTCCGCGCATTGCCGTCGCGCGATTCCAGAGGTTGCGCAATGACAGACATGCGGCGCGGATTGTGGGTGGCGTTCGGCGCCTTTGTGCTGTGGGGCGTGATGCCGTTGTACTGGCATTTGCTGAAAGCGGTACCGTCGCTGCAGATCGTGCTGCACCGGATCCTGTGGAGCGCCGTGCTGGTGATCGGCTGGCTGGTGTTGCAGCACGGTCGCGGCTGGTTGCGCAGCGCGCTCGCGCAGCCGCGCGTCGCGTGGATGCTGGCGCTGAGCGGCGTGCTGATCTCGCTCAACTGGGGCCTCTACATCTGGGCGGTCAATGCCGGGCACGTGGTTGAAACCAGTCTCGGTTATTTCATCAACCCCCTGCTCAACGTCTTGCTCGGCGTGCTGCTGTTGCGCGAACGGCTGACGCGCGCCCAGTGGGTGTCGGTCGGGCTCGCCGCCGTCGGCGTTTTGTGGCTCACCTTCAACTACGGAAGTTTTCCGTGGATCGCCCTGACGCTGGCTGCGTCATTCGCGGGCTATGGATTCATCCGCAAACTTGCTGCCGTGGAGTCGTTGCCCGGACTCGGCGTCGAGAGCGCGTACCTTGTGCTGCCGGTTCTTGCCGCGCTGGTGTGGAGCGAGGCGCAGGGTGTCGGCGGCTTTGTCGACGGTTACGGTGCATGGCTCAACATCTTGCTGATCGTCGGCGGCGCACTCACTGCACTGCCCCTGATCGGCTTTGCCTATGCGGTGCGTCGCGTGCCGTTTTCGGTGGTCGGCTTCATGCAGTACATCGC
>JBKJND010000463.1:0-4037 GCA_046596095.1 Ahniellaceae bacterium
ACCGCCATCAACTATCTGGCGTGCGCGCGTCAAGCTTGATGGAGAGGGTGCTGAGCATCGAGTTGGCAAAAAACTGGCGACCGCGACTGCTGCTGCTCGATCTGGACGGCACCCTCGTCGACAGCGCGCCGGATTTGATCCGCGCGTTGCAACATGTGCGCGCGCAACGCGGACTGGAGCCAATTGCAAGCGAGCGCGTGCGCGGCAGCGTGTCCAAAGGCGGTCGCGCAATCCTGCGTGCCGGGTTGCCTGAGTTGCCAGCGACAGAAGCCGAATCGCATCTCGACGAATTATTGTCGCGTTACCACGCGGAAATATGTGTCGAGTCGCGCCTGTTCGACGGAATGGAATCGTTGCTTGCGCGTTGGCGCGCGCAGAGCGGACTCATCGGGATCGTGACCAACAAAGTGTCGTGGCTCACCCAGCCATTGTTGCTGGCGCTGGGTCTTGGCGAGGATTTCGCCGCCGTGGTCTGCGGCGACACGATTGCGCAGCGCAAACCCGAGCCGCAGCCCGTTCTGCACGCCTGCGCCCTGGCTGGTATCGCACCCGGAGACACCTTGTTCGTGGGCGACGATCGGCGCGATATCGAAGCGGGTCGCGCCGCGGGCACACGCACGGCGACCGCCGAGTGGGGCTATCTCGATGGCGAGGATCCGGCGCAGTGGTGCGCCGACTGGCGCCTTTTGCAACCGGCTGATCTGGCAGAGCTACTCCGATGAGCACGCATGCAACTGCGGTCGAAGCAGTGCTCGCCGACTGGGCAACACGAGATCGTGCGGCGGCGTTGCGTTTATTCGTGCCCGAGGCGCGCAGTCCGGCGGCGTCGGCGCGGATTGCGCTGGGCCACACGCTGCGCGACAGCGCATGGATGGGCAGCGATGCGCGCGTCATTGAGGCGAAATCCGCCTGGTGGCTCGAAGAACTCGCGCTCACCACGCGTGGACAGCCGCGTCACCCGCTGACTTGCTTTCTCGCTGAGGAAGCAACCCCACCGGATTTTGCCGCGTTGTCGCGCGAGTTTGCGCGATTGCGATCGATGGCACTCGATGAACCGACCACCGAGTTGCTCGCGGTGCTGGGCTTATTCGAATCGATGCTGTGGTTTGGCGCCGCAACGCCCGATCACGAGGCGTGCACCACGCGAGCGCACGCAGCGCTGATCGATATATTGGAGCGAAGTGGCAGGTATCGGGTGGTCGGCGACAGGAGGCCAGCCGCATCGTCGATTGCCGCCGCGCACGCACTCGCGCTGCGAGCCGCACCGTCACGAGACAGATGGACTGCGGCGCGGCGTGCGCAGGCGTTGCGCTGGCTCGAAGCACCCAGCGACAGCGTTTACGGCTCGCGTTGGCGCGAGGTTTTGGCCGTCTGGACCGCGGTCCAGACGGTGCGCTGGCGCGGTCGGGCACCTACGCAATCTGGAGCGCAACATGGAATTTGAAGTACCCGTTCGGCCGTCGCCGCCCGCGGAACACACCCGATCCGACGCCGTCGCATCGAGCGGTGTCGCACACGCACGCGTGGACAGCGCGGCAACGCTTCCAGACTCCGCCAAAGAGCGCGCCGCATCGGAACAAGTGGCACTGAATTGGGTAGGCATGCGCGGCATCGCCATGCCCGTTTCGATTGCCGCATCGTCGCCACAGTCGAGCGCGGCAACAATCAATGCGTGGGTCGATCTGGTCGATTGCAGCGCGCGCGGCATCCACATGTCGCGGCTGTACGACTTGTTGCAATCGCGCCTGGCGAATCGGACGATCGAAAGGCAAATGGTTTGCGACGCACTTGACGCCATGCTCGCGTCGCAGGTGCAGCTTTCGCGTAGCGCACAGATCGACATCAGTGCGGACGAGCTGTTGCTGCGGCCCGCGCTGGTTAGTGCCCTGGCGGGGTGGCAGCGTTATCCGGTGACCTGCCGCGCACGCAAGACCGACGCGGGCTACTCGTTCGAGATCGAGTTGGTGGTGGGGTACTCGAGTACGTGCCCGAGTTCGGCAGCTTTGGCGCGTCATGCGCAGTCGCACGCGTTTCTCCAGCGTTTCGGTGACCGCGCGCTTGCCGCGACCGACGTTGCAGCGTGGCTCGACAGCCCGCTCGGTGCGACCGCCACCGCTCACGCGCAGCGCAGTGAGGCGCGCGTGCGTGTGCGCTTCGGCGCAGACCCGGTGTGGCCTGATGTAACAGCGTTGGTCGATCGCTGCGAAGCGGCGCTCGGCACGCCGCTGCAAACCGCGGTCAAACGCATCGACGAACAGGCGTTCGCGATGCGCAATGCCGAGAACCTCATGTTCTGCGAAGACGCCGCGCGGCGCCTGCACGCGGCGTTCGCCAGCGACTCGCAGCTCGAGGACTTCGACATCCGCGTCGCCCACTTCGAAAGCCTGCACGCGCACGACGCGGTTGCCAGCGTCAGCCGCTCCGGTGCCTACCGAACTCTGGCCATTTCCGATTGAGTCGATGTCTTAGGAACGCGTGCTCGTCACGCAGCAAGCGGGGCCGTGATGTTGGGGAATGCGCGTAGCAACTTGGCGTCCATAGTCACCAACCTCGTCCCAAGCTGCATCGCGAGCGCCACAAATTCGCAGTCGTAAGCTGAGCAGTCGCTGTCTCGCACGAGTTCGAGCACGCTGAGTGAGCCGACCTCGAATTCCGATCCTGCGAGCAGTCGCTCAGCCTCATGCTGCAAAGCATGCGCCTGTTCAAAGCTGAGGCTGCCTCGACGCATGTAACCGGCCAGGATGTTTCTGAATTCACTGCGCCACAAGAGCGGCGCCGCCCATTCCGGATCCTGCTCGAGCAAGCTGTCGGCGGCGGCACTGAACTTGCCTGGCAGATACAGATAGGCCAACACGTTTGGGTCCACCACGATCATGGGCGCCCCTGTCGCTTCAGTGCGTCAACGTCCCGCGAACGGAATTTCATCGCGCTGAGCCCCGCACGCAGCTCGCGCGCACGCGCAAGCCGCTCGACGAGCGTGACGCTGTTCGGCACCAGCACCATCTCGAGGCAGACGATCGCTTCGCTGTTGAGGCTGCGACGATGCGACTGCGCGGCCCGCTTCAGCCGTCCATACACCTCGTCGGGAATGTTCTTCAGCGTCAGGGTCGTGGCCATGGCTTTCTCCAACCGGATTGGAACCACTGTGGTTGCCACAGCGCAGCCTTTCACCTCAACGGCAAGTGAGGGGGCTCACAATCCACTCAAGCGGACGCGCGCACCGCGGGAGAGATCGGTAATCCGTTCGTGGTGAGCTTGTCGAACCATGGACGGATTTTGCGCAGCGACTGCTGCTGCGCGGCTTCAATGTCGCAACAGCAACTGCGGATCGATGCGTATCTCGAAAAGATTCATGCCCCAGTGCAGATGCGGACCGGTCGCACGTCCCGTGGCACCCACGGCGCCGATGACGTCGCCCTGCGCCACTTGCGCGCCAACTCTTGAGTCGATGCGGCTCAAGTGCAGGAAAGTGGAGCTGAGTCCATGCCCGTGATCGAGCACCAGTGTGCCGCCGGTGAGATAAAGGTCCGTTGCCGCAAACGTAACCACGCCTGCTGCCGGCGCGCGCACTCGAGTTCCCTGCGCCGCCGCGAGATCGAATCCCGAATGCGGTGAACCCGGTTTGCCGTTGTAAATGCGCTGACTGCCAAACACGCCGCTCACACGCGCCGTGACCGGCAACTGGAAACCATCGCGCCAATCCTGCCGATCGTCGTCGCGCGTGCGCACCGCAGCGACCGCTGCTTGTTCCCGCGCAATACGCGCCGCGATCGCGGGTGGTGGGTCCACCGTTGCAGGAGGCACGCCGTCGACGCGTTCGATCGCAAACGTTCGCGTCGTGATCGTCACCTTGTGCACGCGACGTGCGCCGCCGGGCTCGATCATCGTCACGTCAATCGTTCCGAACGCATCGCGTGCCGCAGCCAACACGTACTCTCCGCGCGCAGACACGCGCACCGCACGGCCAGCGATTTCGATCGCAACCCCCGGCGGCACCCGCCCAAACGCCAGTCCTCCCTGCGCCACGCTGTGCGGTA
>JBKJND010000048.1:0-5383 GCA_046596095.1 Ahniellaceae bacterium
GTGCAGCACTGGTGATGCAGCCGGACACCGCCGCGCTGCCGCAAATGGTCGTCGCCGATACCGAGCTGGCGCTTGCCCGACTCGCCACTTGGCAGCGCAAGCGGCTCAATGCGCGCGTGATCGGCATCACCGGCAGCAATGGCAAGACCACGGTGAAAACGCTCACCGCCGCGATTCTCGGGCGCTGCGGTCGCACGCACGTCAACGCCGGCAATTTCAACAACGAGATCGGGTTGCCGCTGTCGCTGCTGGCGGCACCGGTCGACACAGAGTTTCTGGTGCTGGAAATGGGCGCCGGCAAACCCGGCGACATCGCCCACCTCGCGATGATCGCGCAGCCGTCGATCGGCTTGGTCAACAACATCGCACCTGCGCATCTTGAACGCATGGGCTCACTTGAAGGCGTGGCCGAGACGAAAGGCGCGCTATACGCAGCCTTGCCCGCGCAGGGCGTCGCCGTGATCAATGCCGACGATTCGTTTGCCGACGCGTTGGCGCAACGGAGCGGTGCGTTGAAGCGCGTGCGCTTCGGCATCGAAGCATCCGAAGGAGGCAAGGCAGCCGAATTCACCGCGCGCGATATCCGCGCGGATGGCGACGCAAGCGTCTTCACGCTGATCACCCCGCTCGGTGACGCGCTTTTGCGATTGCCCTTGCCGGGCCTTCACAACGTGCGCAACGCGCTGGCCGCGGCGGCATTGGCGGCGAGTGCCGGCGCGCCGCTCGCCGCGATTATTGAAGGTTTGTCGCAGGCGCCGATGGTGGCGGGTCGGCTGGTGCGCATCGCGTTGGCCAGCGGCGCGCAACTCATCGACGATAGTTACAACGCCAATCCAGGTTCGACGGCTGCCGCCATCGAGTTGCTGGCGAGGAGCAGTGGTGAGCGCTGGCTGGTGCTCGGCGACATGCGTGAACTTGGCAACCAGGCCGCAGCGCTGCATCGCGAATGCGGTGCCCACGCGCGCACGGCCGGCATCGAACGCCTGTTCGCGGTGGGTGAACTGGCGGGCGAAGCGGCAGCGGCGTTCGGATTCGGAGGACACGCGTTTGCCGATCAGACGGCGCTGATCGATGCACTGCAAAACGCCATGCATCCCGACGCGCTGATTCTGGTGAAAGGTTCGCGCGGCTCGTCGATGGAACGCGTGGTGCTCGCGCTGACCCGGGACGCTGCGAGGGAGGCGGGCGCGCATGTTGCTTGAACTTATCCACTGGTTGCAGCCGTATTTTCCCGGACTCAACCTGTTCCAGTATCTGACGCTGCGCACCATCCTCGCCGCGTTGACAGCGTTGGTGGTGTCGTGGGTGATCGGCCCGACGATGATCCGCCGCCTCGCGCACTACAACATTGGGCAGACCGTGCGCAGCGACGGCCCCGAGAGCCATTTCTCCAAAGCTGGCACCCCCACCATGGGCGGCGCGCTGATCCTGTTCGCGGTCGCCATCTCGACCTTGCTCTGGGCGGATCTCGGCAACCGCCATGTGTGGATCGTATTGTTCGTGCTGGTCGCGTTTGGTGGCATCGGCTGGGTCGACGACTACCGCAAACTCGTGCTGCGCGACTCGCGCGGGCTGCCGGCGCGCTGGAAGTATCTGCTGCAATCGATCGCGGGTCTCGTCGCCGGCATCTGGATCTACTGGACCGCTGATAGCCCGCAAGCCACCGAGCTTATCTTTCCCATATTCAAGCAATGGACGATTCCGCTGGGTGCGGGCGTCATTGCGTTTGCCTATTTCTGGATCGTCGGTTTCTCCAACGCGGTGAATCTGACCGACGGTCTCGACGGCCTTGCGATCATGCCGACCGTGCTGGTTGCAGCGGCGCTAGGCGCGTTTGCGTATGCCGCCGGCAACGTCGAGTTCGCGAAATACCTCTACGTGCCGTACATCGCGGGCGCCGGCGAGCTGACCATCATTTGCGGCGCACTTGGTGGCGCAGGACTCGGTTTTCTCTGGTTCAACGCATATCCCGCGATGGTATTCATGGGCGACGTGGGCGCGCTGGCGGTAGGCGCCGTACTTGGCGCCATCGCGGTGATCGTGCGCCAGGAATTGGTGCTGGTGCTGATGGGCGGCATCTTCGTTGTGGAAACCTTGTCGGTGATTCTGCAGGTGGCGTCGTTCAAGCTCACCGGCAAGCGCATTTTCCGCATGGCGCCGCTGCATCATCACTACGAGCTCAAGGGTTGGCCCGAACCGCGCGTCATCGTGCGGTTCTGGATCATCAGCGTGATGCTTGTGCTGCTTGGCCTCGCCACCTTGAAGGTGCGCTGATGGCCTTCGCCGACTTCGACCTGCGTCGGCCTTTGCAGGCGCTGCGTCGCGACGAATTGCGCGGCGTCTTCGATCCGTGGCTCGCCGGGGCCGCGCTGCTGCTGGCGGCGTTCGGACTCATCATGGTGGCGTCGAGCTCAAGCGCGATCGCTGAAGGCATGAGCGTCGGGCCGTTCCATTATCTGGTGCGGCACGTAGTGTTTCTCGCTCTGGGCGCAATTCTCGCCACGGTGCTCATGGCGGTGCCGCTCGACTACTGGCAGCAGCGCGCGCGATTGCTCCTGTCGCTCGCGTTTCTACTGCTGTTGCTGGTGTTCGTGCCGGGCATCGGTCGCCGCGTCAATGGCGCCACGCGCTGGATCAACCTTGGCGTGTCGAGCTTTCAGGTCGTCGAGGCGGTGAAGCTTTTGCTGATCGCGTATCTCGCAAGCTATCTCGTGCGCTTCCGGCATCAGGTCAGAACCGAACTGGTGGGTTTGCTGAAGCCGCTGGGAATTACCGCCGGCATGGTGGGACTGCTGCTGCTGCAGCCCGATTTCGGATCGGCGGTTCTTCTGCTCGTTATCGCGACCGGCATGGTGTGGCTCGGCGGTGCGCGCCTGCGTCATCTGCTGATGCCGTGCCTGCTGGGATTGCCGGTGCTCGCGTGGCTGGCCACTTCGGAGTCGTATCGCCTGCGGCGATTGACCAGCTTTCTCGACCCTTGGCAGGACCCGTTCAACGACGGCTTTCAACTGACGCAAGCGCTGATTGCGATTGGTCGCGGGGCGTGGACCGGCGTCGGGCTTGGCGGCAGCGTGCAGAAACTTTTCTATCTGCCGGAGGCGCACACGGACTTCATTCTGGCGGTGATCGCGGAGGAACTGGGACTGCTTGGCGTGGTGCTCGTGCTCGCGTGTTTCGCGTTCCTGTGCGGACGGCTCTTTATTCTGGGCCTGCGCGCGATCGATCGGGGTCTGGCGTTCGGCGGTTATTGCCTGTTTGGCATCGCGCTATGGATCGGCACACAAGCGCTGGTGTCGATTGGCGTCAATCTCGGCGTGTTGCCAACCAAGGGCCTCACGCTGCCGCTCATAAGTTCCGGCGGATCGAGTCTCATGATGACTGTGGCGGCGCTGGGTCTTGCGCTGCGCGTCAGCTCCGAACTTGCTCGTCGAGAAGCGGAACTCGCGGTCAGTCTGCACGGCATTCCGCAACAAGATATTTATCGCGGGCCAATGGTCGCGAGAGAGGAGCGGACCGGCCTCGATCCACGCGCCGCGGAGTCGCCACCCGCTTTTTTAGCTGCGGAGAGAGGGCAGCGGACTGGCCCCGATGCGCGAGCTGCGGATTCGTTCCCCGCCTTTTCGGCAACCCGCTCCCGCGAGACGTTGGCATGAGCGCGCCCGTCATGATCCTCGCCGGTGGAACCGGCGGTCACGTGTTTCCGGGTCTCGCGGTTGCCGAAGCGCTGCGTCTGCGCGGCGTACCCGTGGTGTGGCTCGGCGGCATGCAGGGCATTGAACAGACATTGGTACCCGCGCGTGGCATCGAACTCCATCGCTTGCCTTTCGGCGGCGTGCGCGGCAAAAGTTTTGCGACCTTGCTCGCCGCGCCGTGGCGATTGCTGCGTGCCGTCACCATTGCGATGGGACTGATGCGACGACTGGCGCCTCGTTCCGTGATCAGTTTCGGCGGTTACGCGGCGGCGCCCGGCGGCATCGCCGCGTGGCTGTCGCGGCGTCCGTTGCTGGTGCACGAAGCCAACCGCGTGCCCGGCACCACCAACCGGTTGCTGGCGCTTCTGGCGCGCCGCGTGTTGACCGGCTTTCCTCAAACTTTCAGCGCGCGCACGCAAAGCGAAGTCACCGGCAATCCGGTGCGTGCTCAAATCGCCGACATCGCGGAGCCTGCGCAACGGCTCGCGGGCCGTAGCGACCCACTGTGCCTGCTGGTGCTGGGAGGCAGTCAAGGCGCGCGCAGCCTCAACGCAGGCGTGCCGGCCGCAGTCGGCTTGAGCACGCCGTCGCGATGGCACGTTCGTCACCAGAGCGGTCGTGGCAATGCGTCGCCCGTACGGGACGCGTACGCAGCCGCGGGTATCGAGGCGGAAGTCACCGAATTCATTGATGACATGGCGTCGGCCTACGCGTGGGCGGACCTTGCGATCTGTCGCGCGGGTGCGTTGACGCTCGCGGAAGTAACCGCGGCCGGCGTGCCTTCGATCCTCGTGCCGTTTCCGCACGCGGTCGACGATCACCAGACCGCCAATGCGCGCTTTCTCGCCGACGCTGGCGCCGCCGAGCTGGTGGCCGAGGGCGAGGGATGGATCGAGCGTGTCGCCGCCGCACTGCGCGCCCGACTTGACGATCGCGCTGCGCTGCTCGCCACCGCGCAACGCGCGCGCGAGCTGGCACGACCGGATGCGACCACGCGCATCGCCGATCTTTGCCTGGAGTGCGCGGCATGAGCCTGCGCCGACTGGCGAATCACTCGGACGTGATGCGTGCGTATTCGCGCGTGCACTTCATTGGTATCGGTGGCGCCGGCATGAGCGGTATCGCTGAGGTGCTGGCGACGCTCGGCTACCAGGTTTCCGGATCCGACCTCGGCGAAAGCGGCGTGACTCGTCGCCTCGCATCGCTAGGTGTCACGGTACAGCGTGGGCACGCCGCCGAGCATGTCGACGGCGCAGACGTGGTCGTGGTGTCGAGCGCCATCCAGAGCGAGAACGTCGAACTCTCCGCAGCACGCGCGCAACACATCCCGGTGGTCGCGCGCGCCGAAATGCTCGGCGAACTCATGCGCTTTCGGCATGGCATCGCGGTTGCCGGCACGCACGGCAAGACCACGACCACCAGCCTTATCGCCAGCGTGCTTGCCGAAGGCGGGCTCGATCCGACGTTCGTGATCGGTGGACAATTGCTGTCGGCAGGCACCAGTGCGCGTCTCGGAGCAGGGCGGTATCTCGTGGCGGAGGCCGACGAGTCGGACGGCTCGTTCCTGCGCCTGTCGCCGTTGCTCGCGGTCGTCACCAACATCGACGCCGATCATCTGGAAAATTACGGCGGCGAGTTCGCGCGCGTACGCGAGGCCTTTGCGGATTTCCTGCATCGCCTGCCGTTTTACG
>JBKJND010000112.1:0-2819 GCA_046596095.1 Ahniellaceae bacterium
GCGCTGGCGGCCACCGTAATCTGCTGTCGCGGCCGCAGCGCACTGCGTGATGTGGCCAAGGCCCTGGGCCTGGGCAACGATCAGGTCGAGGAATTGAGCCGCTGCATCAGCCACCACGACAGCGCCGATGAACTCGATGAGCGATTGCGCGAGCGCGGCTTCGATCCCGCGTCGAAAGTGATCCAGCAACTGATCGCGTTGACCCGGCAACTTATTGGCATGCCGCGGCATTTATCCCAGCATGTCGGCGGCTTCGTCATTTCGGGCCAGCCGTTGTCGTTGCTGGTGCCGATCGAGAACGCAGCGATGCCCGAGCGCACGATCATCCAGTGGGACAAGGATGATCTCGAAACCATGCGTCTGCTCAAGGTCGATTGCCTGGCGCTCGGCATGCTTACCTGTATCCGAAAATGTCTCGACTTGCTTCGCGACAGTGGTCGGCGCGATCTCAGCCTCGCCGACATCGCCGCAACCGATCGCGCCGACGATGAAAGCGCGCGGCAAACATGGGACATGATCTGCAAGGCCGATACGGTCGGTGTGTTCCAGATCGAATCGCGTGCGCAGATGGCGATGCTGCCGCGGCTCAAGCCCGCGTGCTTCTACGATCTCGTGATCGAGGTCGCGATCGTGCGGCCGGGCCCGATCCAGGGACGCATGGTGCATCCGTATCTTCGGCGTCGGCAGGGACTCGAGCCTGTCGTCTATCCCGCTGATGAACTCCGCGCAGTGTTCGAACGCACCCTCGGCGTGCCGCTGTTCCAGGAACAGGTGATGCAGCTCGCCATAGTCGCGGCCGGCTACAGCGCCGGCGAGGCGGATGAACTGCGTCGCTCGATGGCGGCATGGCGTCGGCGTGGTGGGCTCGAACATCATCGTCAGCGGATTCTCGAAGGCATGTCCGCACGCGGTTACCCACTCGAATTCGCGGAACAGGTGTTCGAGCAGATCAAGGGTTTTGGCTCGTACGGATTTCCCGAATCGCACGCGGCGAGCTTCGCGCTCATCACTTACGTGAGCTGCTGGCTCAAGTGTCATCACCCGGCGGCGTTTGCGTGCGCGTTGCTCAACTCGTTGCCGATGGGCTTTTACGCACCCAGCCAGATCATCGCCGACGTGCGAAGGCATGACGTTGCCGTGCGTCCCGTCGATGTGCGCCTCAGCGATTGGAACTCCACTCTTGAACCCTTGAGCCCCTACCCAGGAACGCACCCGCTGCATGCGCGCTTACCCCCTCCCCTGCGAAGGCAGGCGAGGGTTGGGGAGGGGTCCGTGCAGGTTGCCCAACCCGCTGATTCAGGGCCGAGGTACACCTCTGCTTCTGCTGCATGCTGCCCAGGGCTGAAAGAGCCAACGCACAGAGAGAAAGTGCACCCCTCCCCAACCCTCCCCTGCTTTCACAGGGGAGGGGGCTCAAGCGTTTCCGTGCGCATGGGGTTGCGCGAAATCCGCGGACTCTCCGAAGCGGCGGCCGAGCGCATCGTTGCCGCACGCGGCGTGCGCGCCTTTGGCGATGTCGAGGACCTGTGCCGTCGCGCCGAACTCGATGCACGCTCGCGCAGCCTGCTCGCGCGCGCCGATGCGCTACGCGGGCTGGCCGGAGATCGCCATCGCGCGCACTGGGAAATCGCAGGCGTCGAAGCGCGGCGGCCGCTGCTCGACGACATCGCGCCGACCGTCGAAGCGCGCGTCGCAATTCCCCCGCCCACCGCGCGCGAGCGCGTACTCGAAGACTATGCACTATTCGGATTGACGCTAGGCCCCCATCCGCTCGCGCTGCTCCGCGCATCGCTCAAGGCGCGTCGCTGTCGCGGCAGTCGCGAGGTACGCGCACTGCCGCATGGACGCAGCGTGCGTTACGCCGGCCTCGTGACCATGCGCCAGCGTCCCGCCACCGCGAGCGGCGTGACCTTCGTGACGCTCGAGGACGAGCACGGCATGGTCAACGTCGTGGTGTGGCGCGATCTCGCCGAGCGCCAGCGCCGCGTGTTGCGCGAAGCGCAATTGCTCGAGGTCGAAGGCCGTGTCGAAACCGACGGCAACGTGCAGCACCTCATCGCGCACCAGCTCGGCGACCTCACCGATCTGCTCGATGGCCTCGACACCTGCTCCCGCGATTTTCGCTAGGGTCCCAGCCGGACATAGCCCGGCTCTACAAAAGCGTGAAATTGCGGGCCTGTGTACGCGCTCCCGCAATTTCCGCCAGGTTCCCAGCCGGACATGGTCCGGCTCTGCAAAAGCGTGAAATTGCGGGCCTTTGTAGAGCGGTGCTATGCGCCGCTGCTTTTCCAGGACGGTCGAAACCACTGAAGAACGGGCTCAGGAAAAATCAAGGCGAGCGTGATCGCGGAGGTAGGCAACGATGCGCTCAGCAGCATGCTCCGGCGCGAGCGTAGTGGTATCCACGCGCAGCTCCGGTCGCTCTGGCGCCTCATACGGCGAATCGATGCCGGTGAAATTCTTGAGCCGACCACCGCGCGCCTTGCGATAAAGACCTTTGACGTCGCGCTGCTCCGCGACCGCCAGCGGAGTGTCGACGTGAATCTCGATGAATTCGTCGTCCGCAAACAGCGCGCGCGCCATCGCGCGTTCCGCACGAAACGGCGAGATGAAGGCAGTGAGCACAATGAGGCCCGCGTCGGTCATGAGCTTCGCCACCTCCGCCACACGCCGTATGTTCTCGACTCTGTCGGCGTCGTCGAAGCCAAGATCCTTGTTGAGCCCGAGTCGCACGTTGTCGCCATCGAGCAGATACGTATGCCGACCAAGCGCGTGCAACTGCGTCTGCACGAGGTTTGCGATGGTTGATTTGCCCGCAC